>NZ_JAKRFQ010000360.1 GCF_022347985.1 Photobacterium sp. OFAV2-7 | reverse complement strand
GTAATGATGTTCGTCGGATAGGGCGTCAGGCTAGATAGATCTTGCAGCTGTGTTGCTTCATAGGCAGCTTTTAGCTTATTGGCGGAGACGTCTGCCAGAATTTCGTCCCAGAGCAAATCTGATTCGCCTTTGATAACAGCGTGAGCATGTAGCAAGGCTTCCGTCATCATGAAAGAAGGGTGCAGTCCACCGAGGATCACCTTGATGCCCTGTCTCATGAAGCTATCGGCAAGTTCATAGCCGCGATAGGCGTCAGGTGTCGACATGTAGATAACAACAAGATCACTATCAATTTTGTTCGGCACTTTCATTCCTGACGTTTCGTCGTACATCTCTATTTTTGCCTTACCTTGCAGTGCGGCAGCCGCAGAAAAGATATTCTGAGGTGGTGAGCCCTGGTACTTTTTATAGGATTTGAAGTAGTTATCCTGGCTAGCTTTAATCAAAGTTACTTTCATGATGATGTTTCCTGTTATGAGCGCCAGCTATTGCCGATAAGCAGAGAAATCGCAACGGACAGGCCCAGCCCGATAAGTACATTCGCTGTGCTAAGTCCCCAGATAGCGACACAGACAGCAACAGTAACCATTGCCCAGATAAGCGTTTCTAGAATCCAAGTACCCATCTTTAAACCTCTTCGATAATGCGATATCAACAGAATATAAGAGGGTTGGTTAACATTTGGTTACCGCTTGCCAAGCGTTGGAAAGCTCTCGAGTAAATAGCTTGTTGTTTACATCATTCGACAAGCCAGAAAACGAGTAGAGCGGAGAGCCCCAAAGAAAGCGGAGCAAGTAAGTGGCGATACATAAGGAAAGCCTCAAAATATGTGTATCGCCAGCTTAAAGAGGGCAGGGTTAATTTTAGGTTAACTTTAATGGCCCGGGCTGAAATTGTCAGGTGCTGAAGTTAACGGTTACCTTGAAAGTGTCTGCTTGGGGTTGGGTTTCGAAATGCCAGTGTTGTTTGGCGCATATTTTCTCGACTAGATAGAGGCCTACGCCGAAGCTTGTGCTCTGAACATCTGCAGTGTTATCTATGGTATCTGTCGTGGTGTTCTCGATGGATAACGAAGAGCCAGACAGTTTGATTTTGATTGTGTCTTGTTGCGAATGCTGAATAGCATTTCGGATTAAATTGACGACAACGATTCGTACCAGCTCATGAACCTGATCTTTTAGGATCTGGCCAGTGATGCCTTCTATGCTTATTGCTATTGTTTTGTCACCAGCCAGATAGTCAAGTTCTTGAACGACGTCATCAACCATTTGATGGAGGTCGATATTGTCGACTGCCAGATCATGATGATTGTCACGTGAAATCCAAAGCAAGGTGGTAATGAGACTGTGCATATTGGCCGATGAACGAGTAATCCTGCCGATCGCCCGCTGAACACTGGGTTTTGCGTCTTGTGCAATACGTTCGAGCATTTCAGCACTCGCCGATATTATCGTAACGGGAGTACGCATTTCATGGCTGGCCGCCCGGAGAAAAAACTCTTCTCGTTCGACGACTTCTTTTTGTTTTTTAACACTGCTCGATAGCTGATCGGCAAGCTGCCCGAACTCAGAGTAGCGCAAATCTTGTGTTTTTGGGGGATCTTCGGTATTCAGAGTTTGAGCCCAGCTTAGAAGCCGGAAGACGGGTTGGGTCAGGCGATTGATTAGTACTCTGACAATGAGAAAAACGATGATGACCAAGATACCGGCCACGATACCGATCAGGCGGTTGTTTGACTGGGATGTGTCAATTTGCTCAAAGATATTATAAAGAATGCTCTCGTCGTATTGGGAAACGACATACAAAGTCTGCTCGGATGCTGAAAACGGGTGCATCATTGCATAGAGATATTGTCCGTTCTGCTCAGACGTTGGGTAGAGGTATCCTTCATAGATGGTATCTGGCGCAAAGTTTTCCCAATCAAGTTGAACCCTGTACTTTTCAGGGATTTGAGCAAGGTCGGTATAGACTTGAAATGTCTCGGCATTCTGAAAGACCGGCATTTTCCCGCTTGAGGTATACTCTCGTTCAAGCAAGGAAACCTCATACATAAAAACGTACTTTTCTGTCTCAACCATCCCCATTAAGTAGCTTTGATTCATTAGCAGGCTGTATACCGTAGCCAGTACCAATGCCAACCCACAAAGAAATAGGTAAATATCTCGTTTAATACTTGGCATGTCGATTACTCTCTCAGGGCGATGCCGACACCGTGGACAGTGTGAATGAGTGGGAAGGGAAAAGGTTTGTCGATCTGCTGGCGAAGCTTGTGTAGATGGACTTTGAGGCTATCCGCACTAGGAAGGTCATCTCCCCAGACGTTTTTTTCTATCTCTTGCTTTGACACTACGTTCGGAGAGTGCTGCATCAGACAAACAAGTATTTTCCAGCATACTGGTGACAAGGATACGGGATGCCCTGCACGTGTTACTTCATGTTTGTCTATATTAATCGATAGATCAGCGACACTCAGTTTCTGAACTGTTCCGTGTGTTCTTCTTACCAGAGCTTGAATCCGCATTTTTAATTCAGCCATTGCGAAAGGCTTGACGAGATAGTCATCCGTCCCGGCCGAGAACCCTTTGAGTTTATCCTCCAGCGTGTCTCTTGCCGTCAACATGAGGATGGGGGTACTGATCCCTTTTTGCCTTAATTGCTGACAGACTGTCAGCCCATCCATTTTGGGCATGGAAATGTCCAGAAGAATAATGTCATAGCTGTTTTCAAGCGCGAGAGTGAGTCCGGCAGCACCATGGTAGGCAAAGTCGAACTCAATCCCGTCCAGCTCCATGTAGTCACTGATGGCTTCTGCCAGATCTTTATCATCTTCAATGATGAGAGCTTCAATTGTCATCCGTTTATTCCTTGAACGAGCTCGGTATGCTTATAGGGAGTGATAATAGTGAGTTTATCATGGCTGTTTGAGTGATTTAGTGCCTTTATTTTTGCTTATGGCTATCGGCTTAAGGCTAGCGCGTTAAAGGTTAACGAATGGTTATCTTTCAAGTTGCCACTGGGGGGAGGAAGATGGTTTTGCTGTGTTTACTTATCCTGTTTTTCATAGCTTGTGGAGCAATGTCTATTTATGTGGTGAATAAATTAAATACAAATTGATGAATATGTGATAACCATTCTTTATCTCTGTCACCAAATGATTACAATTGCACAGCATTTAAGTGATTACTGAGGCTATTGTGACAACGCTTAAGGACACCGTAGGGCAACTCCACAGACAATTACTGAACTCTGGCTTGGATGAGTTAAGCCGGATCTCGATTGCTTTGCTTGACGAGGAGCATATTCGTACATATGTCGACTCAACGGTGGGAAGTATTCCCCTTAGCCACCATAGCAAAAGGCTCAGCACGTCGCTGTCATTGACTCAATTGGTACAGAGCGGAAAATCCAGAATTGTCGATGACTATAGCTGTTACCTGAAAGGAAAAACGGACGGGGCCAATGCATGGTTGATAAAAAACAAACTGCTTTCATCTTATACTATTCCTGTCTTCTTTAGTGGTGACTTTCTTGGCTTTATATTCTTTAACTCAAAGAGAAAAGCATACTTTGACGAACAAATGTTGGCGTTGTTGAGGGATGCCGTTGAAGAGATACAAACAGGTATCTATCAAGAAAGGATTATGTTCGACAAGATTGTGTCGCTGAGCCAGTTTGCTGATAAAGCTTCTGAGATCAGGGACAAAGGGACTGCGCTGCACTGTCTTCGCTTGATGGAGTTAACTCGTATTATATCTTCCCATGTCGCCAACACTGTCGAGATTACAGACCGGGAAATGTATTACCTCATCAAGTTTTCTCCGTTGCACGATATCGGCAAGATAGGCATTCCCGATAATATACTGCTGAAAGCAGGGCCTTTAACGCCCGATGAGTATGCTGTCATGAAGCGGCATGTTGAGTATGGCCTGGAAATGGTCAATGCTGTTTGCGACAGTAAAGTCAGGCAGCATGATGCCTATCAGATGATCCACCATATTATTGGTGCCCATCATGAAATGCTTGATGGTTCCGGGTATCCGAATGGGGTAGAAGCAGGTGATATTAATATCTTTTCTCGCATTGTTACCGTAGCTGATATATTTGATGCTCTGACCAGTGAACGACCCTATAAAAAAGCATGGCCGGTTGATGATGCGCTTTATGAGCTAAATGAAATGGTCCAAAAGAATAAACTTGATCCGCTTTGTGTAGAAGCATTGATGCTTTATTTCGACAATCGAGACGAAGAAAATACTACGGCCATAAATCTTGATGATAAATGTGTTATTCCTGCCTGATAATTTCTTCTTGGAAGTAAAGTTAAATATAAAAACGGCACATCCGGGATAGTGATGTGCCGCGAAATTATTTATCTTTAAACACTTTGAAGTGAATGTGAATATTGCTTGGTGATGGGGATTTATAACCAAGCACATATATTTACAGGTAGAAATTCCATTTTTTGCTTTTATCAAGATAGGGAGGAAGCGGGCTGGAAGTTGAGAAAACCCATTGATTGTGATCCCATTTGGCGACGAATTTTTCTAATTCGTCTACGTTGCGCCCTGTGCCGCGTAGTACTTTCCCACCGCAATCCGGGCATGGCTTTAAGTCAGATTGGGCAGATGCCATAGCCGTACGGTTACACTTAGAGCAAACGGTTACCGCCTTGTGTTGACCAATATGAATGTATGCATTTGGTTTTATTTGCTTTACCGGATCTTTAGAGTGAATGCAGCGAACAGTGGCCAAGTTGCTTTTTCTCACTTTATTAGAAGTGGCAACGTTGTCCTTTTTATTTTTCTTATTTGTGCGACCAAATAGCTTTGATAGCATATT
>NZ_JAKRFQ010000359.1 GCF_022347985.1 Photobacterium sp. OFAV2-7 | reverse complement strand
CGATCTGATCGTCTTTGATGATGCCAAGTTAGACAATGCGGTTTCTGCTGCCATGCTGGCCAATTTCTACACCCAGGGCGAAGTTTGTACCAACGGTACCCGGGTCTTTGTTCATGATGCGATTTACGACCAGTTTATCGAGCAGCTTGCTCACCGTACCAATAAGTTGGTTGTTGGCGATCCGGCTGATATGTCGACCCAGATCGGCGCGCTGATTTCAGGCGAGCATCTGGAAAAAGTGCTCGGGTTTATCCAGGCCGGAAAAGAGTCCGGTGCCCGCCTGATCTGCGGCGGCGAGCGTGTAACAGCCAATGGACTCGATAAGGGATATTTTGTTCAGCCAACCATCTTTGCCGACTGTACTGATGACATGCCCCTGGTTCAGGAGGAGATTTTCGGCCCGGTGATGTCTGTTTTGCGATTTAGCGATGAAGACGAAGTGATTCAACGGGCAAATGCCACCCAGTATGGACTTGCTGCCGGTTTGTTTACCCAAAATCTTTCTCGTGCCCACCGGGTGATAGCCCAAATTGAAGCCGGTATTTGCTGGGTGAACACATGGGGCGGCTCACCGGCAGAAATGCCGGTAGGGGGCTACAAGCAGTCTGGTATCGGGCGAGAAAATGGAATTGAAACACTCAATCATTATACCCAGAACAAGAGTGTGATGATTGAGCTTGGTGATCTTGAGTGCCCTTATGATTGAGCCACATATCAGCACTAGCGGGAGCTGCTGATAGCGGCTGGCTTTAATCTTCACAACAGAATTGAAAGGGAAATCAAATGAGCAATACCTATGATTACATCATTGTCGGAGCGGGATCAGCCGGCTGTGTATTGGCAGATCGCCTGACCGCATCGGGGGAGCACAGTGTTTTGCTGCTAGAGGCAGGAGGTGGTGACAAAAGCATTTTCATCCAAATGCCGACAGCACTGTCATACCCAATGAACAGCGATAAGTACGCCTGGCAGTTTGAATCACAGCCTGAGGCCGGTATTGATAACCGCCGCCTGCATTGTCCGCGAGGACGTGTGCTGGGTGGTAGCTCGTCAATTAATGGCATGGTGTATGTGCGAGGTCATGCCTGCGACTTTGACGAATGGGTTGAGCATGGCGCGGCAGGCTGGAGTTATCAGGAGTGCCTGCCGTATTTCCGCCGCGCAGAATCATGGATTAGCGGCGAGGATGATTACCGGGGTGGTGACGGCCCGCTGGCAACCTGTAACGGTAACAATATGACGCTGAACCCGTTGTATCAGGCGTTTATCGATGCCGGACAACAAGCGGGTTACCCGAAAACCGATGATTACAACGGTTATCAGCAGGAAGGGTTTGGTCCTATGCATATGACGGTTGATAAAGGTGTTCGCGCCTCAACCTCAAATGCCTACCTGCGCCGAGCCATGAAGCGCAACAACCTGACGGTTAAAACGGGCGTTGTCAGCCGCAAGGTATTGCTTGAAAACAAGCAGGCTGTCGGGGTCGAAATCGAAATTGCAGGCCAGATCGAATCGGTGTTTGCCAGCAAGGAAGTGCTGCTGTCGGCAGGGCCTGTCGGCTCGGTGCAGCTTCTTCAACTGTCGGGGGTGGGGCCCAAGGCGGTATTGGAGCAAGCTGGAATTGAGGTAGAGCACGATTTGCCGGGTGTCGGGGAGAACCTGCAAGACCACCTGGAAGTCTATTTTCAATATGAATGCCATCAGCCAATTACCCTGAACAGCAAGTTGGGTCTGATCAGCAAAGGCTTGATCGGTACACGCTGGATATTACGCCGGGATGGTCTGGGGGCTACCAACCACTTTGAGTCGTGCGCTTTCATCCGCTCTCGAGCCGGATTGAAATGGCCTAATATTCAATATCACTTCTTGCCAGCCGCGATGCGCTACGACGGTCAGGCAGCCTTTGATGGTCACGGTTTCCAGGTGCATGTCGGTCCGAACAAACCGCAAAGTCGCGGCCGTATTCGGGTGGAATCTAGCGACCCGGATCAAAAGCCCAACATTGAATTTAACTACATCAGTACTGAACAAGATAGGCAGGATTGGCGTGATTGTATTCGCCTGACCCGTGAAATACTGGCCCAGCCAGCCATGGATGCCTATCGCGGCGAGGAAATCCAACCGGGAACAGACGTTACCAGCGATGAAGCGATTGATGCCTGGGTACGCCAAAATGTCGAGAGTGCCTATCACCCATCATGCTCGTGCAAAATGGGAGCTGATAACGATCCTATGGCCGTGCTGAACGAGAAGTGCCAGGTCAGGGGAATTAAATCTCTGCGAGTGGTTGACTCGTCGGTGTTCCCGACGATTCCAAATGGCAACCTCAATGCGCCGACAATTATGGTGGCGGAGAAAGTTGCTGATGCCATTTTGGGTTGTGCTCCTCTTGCACCTTCAGACGCACAGACCTGGATTGCACCTAACTGGGAAACCGAGCAGCGTGTTGGCCCTGCCCAGCGTCCTGTGAGCGCCTGATAACCCCAGACGTTATTTCTGAAAAAAAAAACACTGAAAAAATACTGAAACGAAGCGGCTTAACAAACATGGATAAAGGAAGAGTCATGAAGACAAAGAAAACGATTAAAAACGCAATCATGGGTAGCTCAGCACTATTACTCAGTCTGTCGGCATCAACGGCATTAGCGGCCCAGTGCGAAACCGTACGTTTCTCTGATGTCGGCTGGACAGACATTACGGCAACAACGGCGATCACGAGCGAAGTGCTCAAAGGGTTGGGCTATAAGACCTCAACTCAGCTGCTGTCGGTACCGGTGACATACTCCTCCATGGCCAACAAGGACATTGATGTGTTTCTGGGGAACTGGATGCCAACCATGGAAGCCGATATTGCCAAATACCACCAGGATGGCTCAGTCGAGACAGTAAGGGCCAACCTGGAAGGGGCTAAATATACCCTTGCAGTTCCGAAATACGTATATGACGCCGGTGTCCGCAGCTTTGCTGATCTGGCTAAACACAAAGATGAATTCCGAGGCCGTATCTATGGTATAGAGCCGGGTAATGACGGCAACCGTCTGATTCAGGACATGATTGATAAAAATGCCTTTGAGCTGAAGAGCTTCCGTCTGGTCGAGTCCAGTGAAGCCGGCATGATGTCGCAGGTTAAACGTGCAGTTAACCGCGAGCAGTGGATCGCTTTCCTTGGCTGGGCGCCGCATCCGATGAACAGCAACTTTGATATGGCCTATCTGGACGGTGGCGATGATTTCTTTGGTCCCAACTACGGCGGTGCAAGTGTTTATACCAATGTTCGCCAGGGCTACTTGAAAACGTGTCCGAATGTCGGCCAGCTATTGCAGAACCTGAGCTTCAGTCTCGATATGGAAAACCAGCTGATGGGCGAGATCCTGAACAACAATGCCAAGCCAGATGCGGCGGCAAAGGCCTGGCTGAAGGCTAATCCGCAGGTACTGGAACAGTGGCTTAACAAGGTATCAGCACAAGATGGCAGCAATGCCACCCAAGCTGTGAAGAGATACCTGAATATCTAATTGTCTATTGCTTGCCTGATACAGGCTGACTGTCGATGCTGCCACCGTAACAGGTGGTGGCCGCTCGGTGTGATAGACAAATACGGAACGACCCAATTTAAAAATATGGACCATTAAGGAGTAACAGTGGACTTTATTACAGAGCATAAAATCCCGTTAGGTGATTGGATGGCAACCTTCGTGGATTGGCTTACCTACAATGCCGCAGGATTTTTTGACTCGCTTTCCTATACCCTGGAATCACTGATCATGCTGTTGGTTGATCTGTTTAAGTGGTTTCCGCCAGCGGTGCCGATTTTGATGACAGCCTCGTTGGCTTGGTTTCTTCACCGGAACCTCTCTCTGGTCATTTTTGTGGTCGCGGCACTGCTATTGATCATGAACCTGGGTTACTGGGAAGAAATGCTGGAAACTTTCGTTCTGGTATTAACAGCCACGATGATCTCGGTACTGGTCGGGGTGCCTGTCGGCATTGTTGCGGCGTACAAGCCTTGGCTCTATACCATCATGCGTCCGATCCTTGATTTGATGCAGACCATACCGACCTTTGTCTACCTGATCCCAACCTTGGTGCTGTTCGGCCTGGGGGTAGTACCCGGCCTTATTTCTACCATTATTTTTGCCATTGCCGCTCCAATCCGCCTGACCTATCTGGGTATTAGCCGAGTCCCTGAAGAGTTGGTCGAGGCGGGTAGAGCCTTCGGGGCCAATCGAATGAAGCTGTTGTTCAAAGTTGAACTTCCGGCGGCAATGCCAAACATTATGGCAGGGATAACACAGTGCATCATGCTGTCACTGTCGATGGTGGTGATTTCCGCGCTGGTGGGGGCTGACGGTTTGGGAAAACCGGTGATCCGCGCCCTCAATACGGTGAATATTTCCCAGGGATTTGAAGCAGGTTTGGCCATTGTATTGGTCGCTATTATTCTGGATCGTCTATGCAAGACTCCGGCAAGCCAGAGCAAGGAGGGTTAATCATGAGTGCGATCAGTATTAATAGTCTGGATGTGATCTTCGGTGAGCAGGCAACCCAATCTCTGGCACTGCTTGATGAGGGTAAAACCCGTCAGGAGATTATTGATGCCACCGGTGATGTGGTCGGCGTCCATGATGTCAGCCTCGATATTGAGGAAGGTGAAATTTGTGTCTTGATGGGGCTGTCCGGCTCCGGCAAATCGAGCCTGCTACGTGCGATTAATGGCCTGAATACCATTAGTCGTGGTTCGCTCGAGGTAAAGGATGGCGAGGTGTCGATAGATCTTGCCAATTGCGATAAAACGGCCCTTCGTCACTTGCGTACCAACCGTATATCCATGGTATTCCAGAA
>NZ_JAKRFQ010000358.1 GCF_022347985.1 Photobacterium sp. OFAV2-7 | reverse complement strand
AACCTACAGTTTGTTAACTGTACAAGAAGTGAGCATTACTCTGTAAAATAAGATCAAAAATGGTACAAAAGAACAGTTAAGGTAACTAAGCCAGAGTTATTAACCTATCTCTATATAGCAGAGCCAATATAGTTTAGTACAACTGGCGCTACTCATAGTTGACAGTAATATGCACAATTGCGTCTGTATCACCGGAGTTAATATATGTGTGATCATCTTGCGAGTCGAATGTGAAGGCACTACCCGCTTTGAGATGGTAGGTGTTTTTGTCGACAATTAATTTCATTTCACCTTGGAAAACAAACAGTTGTTCCGTACTACTGTTTTTGTGGTTTGACTTTGAATAATTGCATCCGGGTTTGAGGATGCCATAAAAAACCTCAGTTCCGCTTGTCGGTGAAAACGGGGAAATGCTATAGATGAGAATGCGACCATCATCATCCTTCAGTGGGATCATATCATCTATGCTTCTTACATCATGTAGCTTGCTTGAAGAGTCCAAGAGTGTTTCAAGTTTCATTCTCAGGCCATTTGCAATTTTCCAGACGGTAGCGATAGTCGGCATTGATTCCGAGCGTTCTATTTGGCTCAGCATTGCTTTGCTGACGTCGGTCATAGAAGCAACCTCACTGAGGCTGAGTCCCATCTTGTTCCGGGTGTTTTTCAGATTATCTCCCAATGCGGAAAAATCATCCATCTAGTATTACCTCTTTCAATTTATTGCGTGATGCAGCCTTCTGCATCTCAAACTTTGCCGCTTACTCTCAGAAGTGCAGTCGCGTAGATCATAATAAATCCAGCTCCATAACTCTGCAACCCAAATAACAACTTAAATATCAAATGGATATAATGAACTTCTGACGACTGAACCATCGAAATAGGGTGGCTGCTTTTTTGCGCTACGTCTCGTTATTCAAAATTGCGAGTTGACGAAGATGAACAACTGGAAAACACTATATTGGACGAACGTACACTATAGCGGACAAGTGATTTGTTCTATTGCCTAAGAATACTGTGTTAACGATTTTTTGTAAAAAGAAAGGCGGCGATTGAGCAGGTTGAATTAGGCTTTTAAGGAGAAAACTATGGGTAACAAAACAATGAGTATCGGCAAGCAGACTACCTTTATCGGTGCTCTACTTGCTTATCTGATAGGTTCAGGTTTTGCCACCGGTCAGGAGACCATGCAGTTCTTTTCAGGCTGGGGGGCTGTCTGGTCCTGCATGCTGGTCGGTGTGATTACTTTCTTTATGATGTATCTTGCCTACAGTGCTTATGCATATGCCGGTCGCACACGAGGACTTAATGACGTTTCCGGTATCTTTAAACTTTATGCAGGCACCGCTGGTGGTAAGCTGTTTGAAGCATTTGCCTGGTCGTTTAACGCCAGCTGCTATATGTTTATGGTTTCCGGCTTTGGTAATGTCTTGCACCAGCAGTGGGGCATTCCTATTGCGATAGGTAGTGCGGTTGCAGTGGTTATCTCTGTTGGTACAGCTGCCGCCGGACTAAACAAAATGATCGACATTATCGGCAGGATTGGGCCGGTTATCGTCGGCTTTACGATTGTTGTCGGCATTATTTCTGCGTTCGAATATTACCCTCTTATCGGTGCAGGTAATGCGGCTATCAACAATGGTGAGGTTGAGGTGACACGTGCTGGTGCAAACCCGGTGGCTGCCGGTCTCTCCTTTGGCGGCTGCTGTCTGCTGCTAGTGTCCGCTATGGTTGGCCGTATGGGCTCCGAGCTGCGCGACTATGACTTCAAATACACCAACATTATTATGGGCCTTGCCTCTTTCGCTTTTGTATTTGGATCTATCGTGATGGGCCTCAATCACATCGGCAACATCGCTAATGCTTCAACCGCTGCTATCCCTAACCTGCTGCTGGCGAACAATATCTTCGGCGCGATTGGTGGTGCGTTTGCGGTCATCATCCTTGTTGCGGTTTATAGCACGCTCTGCCCGATTATCTGGACCTGCGTCTCGATGTTTATCAAGGACGAAAAGAGCATGAAATACAAACTCACCTGCGTTATCGCCGGTACAGCGGTCTACTTCGTTACTCTTTATGTCCCCTATCAGACCCTGCTGAACTACATTATGACTTACTTTGGTTATTCAGGTGCCATCGTATGTGGGGTCGTGGTGGTTCGCTACTACATGCTTAAGGCGAAAGATAAAAAAGAAGGAATTACGGTTTCTGAACAAACTGTTTGATTGGAATACCGAATACTACTACGAGGATGACTCGTCAGAGCACCTCAGATTTATTCGATACAACACAAGAAAGGCAATTAAATGGCAATTATAACCATCATTGGTGCCGGTAACGGCGCTCATGCACTCGCTGCCGATTGTAAGCTTGGCGGCGCGGAAGTCAGAATGTATGAGTTCACACGGTTTAACAATAAAGTGAAAGGGATTGTGAACAGCCGTCGCATTCGCTTTGAAGGCATCGAAAAGAACCATGAGAACTTTAAGCGCAATGGCACCATCGTACTGGATATGGTCACTTATGACATGAAGGAAGCGGTACAGGGAGCCAATCATATCCTGGTCTCGGTACAGGCTCAGGGCTTTGAATCCATCTTTGAAGAGCTTGCCCCTCTGCTGGAAGATGGACAAACCGTCAGCATCTTCCCGGACAATTACGGCAGCCTGATCCTTCGCCGTATCATGAAAGAAAAAGGGCTGAAGACAGATGTGATTATCGCCGGTTACTGCTCACTGGTGTACGGTGCGCGACTGACGGACTTTAACAATATGGAGACCGAAACCGATGTTGTAAATGTCATGTACCGCGAGAATGAAATCCGGGTAGATACATTACCTTCCAGTGACTATGCCACTTACCTTGAGGCTACCAAGGAGATCCCGGCGCTGGACGCAACCGAGCTTATTCAGGGTGATACGGTACTGGATATCGGCTTGTCGAACGTTAATGTTCTGCTGCATGTGCCTGCGGTTGTGCTCAATACCGGCACGATTGAAAACTGGGGCATTATCCCGAATGTCGGCAGCAAGGATGCTATCTACGATATCTACGCTCACGGCGTTTCACCGGCGGTAGGGCGCGTGCAGTACGCCTTCTATCTGGAGCAGGTGGCGATCGCCAAGGCCTTTGGTGTAGGAATCATGCCGGTTGAAGAGGATGTGCTTCAGTCGCGTATGGGACTGATTGGCCAGATGATGTTTGGTGAGGATTTCCGTCTGCCATTTACAGAACCTCTGGATCAGTCGACCTGGCTGCCGGCACCGAAAGGGGCGCGTTTCCCATTAGATTCAAGATACATCACCGAGGATGTTCCGGTGGGATGTAGTGGCGCAATGAGTTTTGCTGAACTTCTGCAAGTGGAGACACCAATCATCCGCGCGATGACGGATCTATCGAATCTGATGCTGGAAACGAATTACTATGAGACTGGTTACAACCTGAAGGACTTTGGACTGGAGAACATGACCCCAGCAGATGTAATCGGGTACATGCGTACGGGTAAGTAAGAGCTACGTATTTTTTTATCTACGCCGTCCTCTATATAGAACATAAGGGCAGTATAAGGGAATTCCTTATCGCCTAAGCGCATGTTGTATATGAGGGTGCTTAAACCGGGAAAGCTCGTTTTCCCTACGTTTCATATTATCTATATTTTTGAAATATCAACCGGAGTTAGTTATGGAAAAAAATGTCTTTGTTAAGGCTCTTGAAACTGAACTTATCCCTGCACTGGGCTGTACTGAGCCTGTCGCGTTCGCGATTACTGCTGCCCTGGCCCGTAAATATGCCCCGGGTGAAGTTAAACGCATTTCCATGGAAGGTTCAGGCCTGATGGTTATCGGTGTACAGTCGGTTGGCATTCCAAATACAGGAGGTAAATGTGGTGGTTTCCTGTCTTCCGTTCTGGGTGTGCTTGCCGGAGATGCGGATCTTGATATGGAGGTGTTGAGTAAGGTAACTGATGCGGACGTAACGGCTGCCGAAGAGCTGATCGAGCAGCTTGTACCTGCGGGTAAACTGACACTCGACATGGTTTCTCCGGCGCCGTCTATCTATCTGAAAACCACCGTTGAGACTGATCAGCACACCGCTTCGGTCAGCCTATGGAACGAGCACAACGGCGTTAAGTTTATCGAGGTAGATGGTGAGATGGTGCTTGGCAGCCACGAAGAAGAGCAAGCTGCGCTGGCTAACCAGGAGACTATCCCTGTCGACTCTTCTTTCCTGTCGGTTGAGACCATCTATGACTTCTGTAAAGAGTGTGACATCAGCGATCTGGACCACATCAGAAAGGCCATAGAGCTGACGCGCGCCATCTGTAAAGACGGCCTGGATAACGAATACGGCCTGCAGGTCGCTCGTACTCTGCAACAGAAGATCGATGCCGGTCTTATTGCGGATGATGAGATCACCCACGTACTTAAGTGGACTACTGCTGGCCTAGATGCCCGTATGGGCGGCAGCGGCTATACCGCGATGAGTAACACTGGCAGTGGTAACCAGGGCATCATCTCCAGCATGGCACCGATTGCCGCAGGTGACTACCGTAACGCAAGCGAAGAAGAGATCATTCGCGCTGTGGCGATGTCTAACCTGATCAACATCTACCTTGACTACAAATCCAACGAGTATGCTCACCTGTCTCCGATGTGCTACTGCTCAGGTGTCGCTTCTGTTTCTGCGGCAAGCGGTGTAGCCTTCCTTCGCGGCGCAACTAAGGAGCAGATCTCCGATATGGCGCGGACATCGCTGGGTAACCTGGCCGGTGTTATCTGTGACGGTGCAAAACCAAGCTGTGCCTTCCGTTCTTACACTGGTCTGAGTGGTGCGCTTAAGTACGTG
>NZ_JAKRFQ010000357.1 GCF_022347985.1 Photobacterium sp. OFAV2-7 | reverse complement strand
GGTAGATCCGCATACCACCGGCACCTTGAACAATCGGTTCGATGATCACGGCTGCAATTTCATTATGGTTGGCTTCGAGCTTATTTTTGAAGTCCTGGATATCCTCTTCGTTCCATTCTGCGTCAAATCGACACTGGGGAGACTGGGCGAAAATATGCTCGGGCAGGAAACCTTTATACAGGCTGTGCATGGAATTGTCGGGATCTGTTACCGACATAGCGGCGAAGGTATCACCGTGGTAGCCATGCTTGACGGTCAGAAATTTAGGACGGCATTCTCCCTTGGCGTGCCAGTATTGCAGGGCCATTTTAAGTGAGACTTCTACAGCAACGGAGCCGGAATCGGCCAGGAATACATGCTGTAGGGGCCCCGGGGTCATATCGACCAGCTTTTTGCAGAGGTCGACAGCGGGCTGGTGGGTGATCCCGCCGAACATGACGTGGGACATTTTATCAATCTGTGCCTTGGCGGCCTGATTGAGTGCCGGGTGATTATAGCCGTGAATCGTTGACCACCATGAAGACATACCGTCAATTATTTTCCTGCCGTCTTCCAGATGAAGATAGACGCCGTCGGCACTCTCAACCGGGTAGCAGGGGAGCGGGTTGAGTGTCGAGGTATAGGGGTGCCAGACGTGCTGCTGGTCAAATTCTAGATCAATTGGGTTGATTAAATTTTGCACAAATGTAAACCTTGGCCCTTGTTGGTAGTTGACAGTTTACTAACTCGAAGTAGACTAGCCAAGTATTGATACCCGTTTGGATCGATATTTAATGTCTTGATTCAAATGAAAACAGAATGAATAAAGTCGCTGTTTAGCCTGGCCCTACTTGTTTTCCAGTTGCCAATCAGCCACTGACTAAGAGGTTATTACACGTGGAAGTACGTCACGACTGGAGCGTCAAGGAAGTTCAAGCCTTATTTGACAAGCCCTTTATGGATTTGGTGTTTGAAGCTCAGCAGGTTCACCGCCAGCATCATGAACCGAATAAGGTACAGGTTAGTACTTTGCTTTCTATCAAGACCGGCGCTTGTCCGGAAGACTGTAAGTACTGTCCGCAGAGTGCCCATTACCGTACCGACGTAGAGCGTGAACGCCTGCTGGAAGTCGAGCGCGTGCTGGATGCGGCCAATAAGGCAAAGTCATCTGGTGCGACGCGATTCTGCATGGGGGCGGCGTGGAAAAACCCGAAAGAGCGCGACATGCCATATCTGCTTGATATGGTCCGTGGTGTAAAGGATATGGGGCTGGAAACCTGTATGACCCTAGGCATGATCACTAGCGATCAGGCCAATGAGCTGGCTGATGCCGGTCTCGATTACTACAACCACAACCTTGATACCTCGCCGGAGTATTACGGCAATATTATCACTACCCGTACCTATCAGGATCGCCTGGATACCCTGGGTCATGTCCGTGACGCCGGAATGAAAATCTGTTCGGGCGGTATTATCGGTATGGGCGAAAGCTCGCGTGACCGTGCAAGCCTGCTGGTGGAGCTGGCCAATCTGCCGGTTCACCCGGAAAGTGTGCCGATCAATATGCTGGTTAAGGTAAAAGGCACGCCGCTGGAGTCGGTAGAGGATGTTGACCCGTTTGACTTTGTCCGGATTATTGCAGTGGCACGTATCATCATGCCTAAGTCGGCAGTCCGTTTGTCTGCCGGTCGTGAAGATATGAACGAGCAGATGCAGGCCCTTTGCTTTATGGCAGGTGCCAACTCGGTATTCTACGGCTGTAAATTGCTGACGACACCGAACCCGGGTGAAGACAAGGATATGCAGCTGTTTGCCAAGCTCGGTATCAACCGTCAGGAGCAAGCGGCAAAACCTGATGAGATACAAGAACAAGAGCTTTTAGGCCAGGTCGCTCAGCGTGTCGCAGCCCGTCCGTCAAAAGACGATTTGTTCTACGATGCCTCGCTTTAAACACCGCATTACACAGGCCCTGAGTGATCGTAAGGCTCAGGGGCTGTATCGCCAACGTACTCGTCTTGACCGGTGCCAGCAGATGATTGACTGTCAGGGCGAGTCGCTTGTTAACTTCTCCAGCAATGATTACCTAGGCCTGGCGCAGGAGCCAGCGCTGATTGCGGCCTGGCAGCAAGGGTTAAGTCTCTACGGTACCGGGAGCGGGGCTTCGCCATTGGTGACCGGCTTTCATTCTGCCCACCATGAGCTGGAAGCACAGTTGGCCGACTGGCTAGGCTATGACAGAGCCTTACTTTTCAACAGTGGCTTCAGCGCCAATCAGGCGCTGTTATTCACCTTGTTGGAAAAGGAAGACGTGCTTATCCAGGACAAGTTGAACCATGCCTCGTTGATGGAAGCGGGCATATTGTCACCGGCTACCATGCGGCGCTTCACTCATAACGACATGACAGCGCTAGAACGCACACTGTCTCGCAGTAATCAGCAGTCTCCTGAATCGGCCCGTATGGTGGTCACGGAAGGGGTCTTCAGCATGGATGGTGATTTGTCGCCACTGGCGGATATCAAACGCCTGTGTGTTAATCATCACAGCTGGCTGGTGGTTGATGACGCCCATGGTTGCGGTGTCTTGGGCGAACAAGGCAGCGGAAGCTGTGATCATGCCGGGATCAAGGCCGATGTACTGATTGTCACCTTTGGTAAGGCGTTTGGTTTGCAGGGAGCCGCAGTGTTATGCGACGAGGAAACGGCGGAGTATTTGGTTCAGTTTGCTCGTCACTTTATTTATTCAACAGCAATGCCGCCTGCACAGGCGTTTGCCCTAAGTAAGGCATGCTCTTTGATCCGAGCGGACCAATGGCGTCGGGATAAGCTGCAAGAACTGGGCGATCTGCTTGCAGAGCGGGTTGAAGCGGATGTGGATCTTGTTGCTACCCAAACCCCGATAAAGCCATTGATCATTGGCGACAGTGATAAAACAATGGCGGCCTCCCAGGCGCTTAAAGATCGGGGGATCTGGGTGAGTGCTATCCGTCCGCCAACGGTTCCGGCCAACAGCGCGCGTCTGCGTATTACATTGACCGCGGCGCACAGCCGAGCAGATATCGACAAGCTCGCAACAGCTATTAATGAGGTGATTCATGACTAACGGAATGAATGCAGTCACTCATGGTCAGCATGAGATCCAACCGCAGGATAAAAAAGCGATAGCCGAGGCTTTTGGCCGGGCGGCCAAGCACTATGATAAAGCGGCGGCCTTTCAGCGTCAGGTCGGTCATCGTTTATTGGACAAGCTTCCGGCTGTCAGTCAGGTGGGTAGCTGCGCGCTTGATCTTGGTTGTGGAACGGGATATTTCAGCGAGCAATTGCTGCAACGTGGCTATCAGGTTTGCGCTGCGGATTTATCGGTTCAGATGTTGGCTCATGCTAAGAAGCGGTGTGGCGATATGGCTACATATATCGAGGCTGATGCCGAGGATCTGCCGCTTGAGGATAACCAGTTCGACATTGCCTTTAGCAGTCTGGCTCTGCAGTGGTGTGACGATCTGTCGGTACCGCTTGCAGAATTGAAGCGAGTGGTTAAGCCCGGCGGTTTGATCTTGTTCTCGACACTCGCCGACGGTTCGCTGTATGAACTTGCTAAATCGTGGCAGCAAGTTGATCAGTATCAACATGTAAATGAGTTTCTTTCGCCAAAAGCGATAAAACTTGCGCTGGCGCAAGCGGGCTGTTCAAGCGATGGCCTAGAATTTACGCCTATCACGATGCAATACAATACGGCAGTTGAACTCATGAAAGACCTGAAAGGGATAGGGGCTACACATCTGCAGCAGGAGCGCAAGGCAGGCTTGGCCGGTCGTAAAACGATTCAGGCGTTAGAGAGCGCTTATGCTGAGTTCCGAGATGAGAATGGCCAACTGCCGGCAACATACCAAGTCTGTTTTGGAGTAATTATTAATGACTAACGCTTTCTTTGTAGCAGGAACAGATACCGAAGTCGGTAAAACTGTTGCCTCTCGCGCAATTTTACACGCAGCTGGCAGCGCGAACATTAAGATGGCGGGTTATAAGCCTGTTGCGTCTGGCAGTGCGCCGACCGATGAGGGGATGCGTAATTCAGACGCATTGTATATTCAGGATGCTTCCGTAGTCGATCTTGCCTATGACGAAGTGAACCCGTATGCGTTTGAAGCGGCAGTGTCACCGCATCTGGCAGCCGAGCAGGAAGACAGAGTGATTAACTTTGATATTTTGTCTCAGGGGCTGGAGCATCTTAAGTCGAAATCTGAAGTGGTGCTGGTTGAAGGTGCCGGCGGCTGGCGTGTACCGGTTTCGCGTACCGATTTTCTTTCGAGCTGGGTGAAGCAAGAGAAATTGCCGGTTGTACTGGTTGTTGGTGTTAAGCTGGGTTGTTTAAGCCATGCAATTCTGACAGCTGAAGCGATTAAGAATGACGGCCTGGAGCTGGTTGGCTGGGTAGCAAACCGCATTAATCCGGGCACTGAAAACTATTCGGAGATTATCCGGATGCTGGAAGAGAACCTGCCGGGGAAAAAGCTGGGTGAGATCCCGTACATGCCTGGTATTAAGAAGCGTGACTTGTCACAGTACATTGACCTTTCACCTCTGGGACTGTAACTGAAAGCCGTCCCTGGCGAACAGTTTCGCGGTCTAGCTTAAATACACAAAACCCTGCACATTAGCAGGGTTTTTTTGTTGGTTTGAATTGGGTTTATACGGAGCTATTTGCTCTTTCTGAATAGCTCAGGCAAGCAATACCATGCAGCTGCGAATACGATCAGGCTGTATGCAAGCAGCTCGACCCCTTCTTCTGCCAGGTTTTTTACTGAACGTAGGTAGTTTTCCTGCATGGCGCCTTGCCATAAGTCTCCCATGCCGTAGATTCGGGCAAAAACGAACAAGGTTAG
>NZ_JAKRFQ010000356.1 GCF_022347985.1 Photobacterium sp. OFAV2-7 | reverse complement strand
AAGGGAAAGCCGCTTTAGGTGAAAAGCCTGTCAGTAAAGAGGATGACGGCAGTTGGAAGCTCTCGAATGATCCAGCCGTATGGAGTATGCACCTTGCTAATGTAGTCGGTGCTGCTGTGCCAACCATAGCTACGGTTGCCGGAACTGGTGGGGGGCAATTGTTGCCTAGCATTACTCAACTTGCGATTCGAACCGGTGCGTCTCCGCAGTTAGCCGCTAAAGTGGCCCCAATGGTGGTGAAAACGCTGGCCAGTTCGCCAGCTGCGGCAGTTGGTGTGGGTTCCGACCTGGGCTCTCAAGGGGTTGAGGCGAAGCAAAACATTTTGGACCGGCCATTTGCCGAACTAGCCGAATCTCAGGTATTTAAAGATGAATTCCGTGCTATTGATACCAACCCTGAGTATGACGGTTTAACCGATACTGAAAAGCTCACTTTGGCCCGGGAGAATGTGGGCAATATGGCCTCCCGGGCAATGATGACAGATCCCAAGGTATTGGCGACGAGCGTTGCTGCCACAATGATTGGTGATATTCCGTTAGCTAATGTGTTGTTGAAAGGCGGGAAGGGAAGTATTGCCAAAGGTTTTGCATCCGGAGCCGTTCGAGAAGCGCCCATGGAGGCACTGCAGGAAGGTACGCAGCAATATGCTCAGAACGAGGTGTCTAATGAATTTGTCGGTACAGATATAGACCCATGGGATAATGTAGCTGAAAGCGCTGCTACGGGCGGTGCTTTAGGTGCTGCGATGGGCGGCAGTATGGGCGCTGCTGGTAATGTTCGTCAGACTGCCAGTAATGCAGAGGTGGAGCAAGAAGCTTCTCCTGTAGATGTTTCCGCTACTGAAAGTGTCGGCCCGACATTAGAGCCTGATACAGCTGAACAAAGCCCAATAACTGAAATACCACAACCGGAATTGCAGGGTGATCCTGTTGATGTATCGGCTTCGGCAAATACAGGTCCGATTGAACCTGGTTTAGACAACATACCTCAAGAGGCAGAAACTATTGAGGCATCGCAGCCAGCTCCAGAATCACTTCAAGAGCCTATTCAAGAACCTTTTGATGAAGTCAGTGAACCAATGATGCTAGCGCCCTCTGATGAGGGCGTTTCTGTATATGAAGCTAGTTCAGAATCTAGCCATGAAATCGGCCCTGAGCCTGTTCCAGAATCAGCGGTTGATACTACGCCCATACCCGATGAAAGCATTAGCACTGCCTTTGGGATTACCAGCAACATCGAACAGCCCATAGCCGTTGATAGCTTACCTGAGGCTGCAAATCAGGATGTGCATGAACAGTCTGCGACTGGCCCGGTGTTAGTAGTTGATAATCAAGCCAAGAAAGATGAAGTTTTTTCCAAGACTGGCCGAACAGAAGGCAGAGCTGCAACTAAAGGAATGCCAAAACCTCAAGCCGATTTGGCTGTTAAATCATGGCTGCGACAATACAACGGTGGTGCCCGGGTATCAGTAAAAGTTGTTCAGAGCCAGGCTGAAGCCGAGCAGATACTAGGTTTCAAAGATGATGGTACTATTCACGCCTTCTACCTTAACAATGAAGTGGTTGTGGTGGCAGATAACTTGCCGTCTACGCGGGAGCTGCGCTCTAAACTGCGCCATGAAGTGCTTGTTCATCATGGATTGGCGGCGGTGGTAGGTGATGTTGAGTACGACAACATCTTGATGAAGGTGTACAGCGGTAAGAACTCCAAGTACCTGCGTGATGTTTGGGAGCAGATTGAGCTTAGTTATCGTGACAAGCCAATTGGCATGCAGGTCGAAGAGGTGTTGGCCGCAATAGCAGAGGTCGAACGGGGCAAGCTGGGGCAATGGTATGACCGAGTGGTAGCTGCTGTTGCCAAAGCGCTGCGCAAGGTTGGCCTGATGAGCAATGGTGATGTGACTCAGGCTGAAATGAGAAACATCGTTGAGACACTAGCCGATCGTGTAAAAGCCGCGAATGCCTGGGCACCAAATACGCCTGAGGCTGATGTGAATGCCGGTGAGGGGAAGCTCTCTCGGGCTAAGTTCTCACGGGTTCCTGATGATGTGGCTGTCGTTCAGGGAAAGCCCATTGAGACCGACAATATTAAAGACATGCGTTTGCAAGCAAGGGCAACAGGCTTTGAGATAGCGGGCAGGGCTTACCAGAACAACGATAGCGGACATCTTATCCAAGTCGGTCGAAGTGGAATAAAGCACACCATATCAGGCGCTAACAAAGATCTGTTGTCTTCTGTGGCGTCTCTGCCTGAGCTATTAACGAAGGCATCGTATTTGGGTTCAGAGCCAGAGAAAAAGGGCAATCCTTCCGTTAAGGCACATCATTACTACGGTGTGAAATTCAATATCGAAGGGCGTGTTAAAGACGTCATTATTGGTGTTAGGGAAATGGCTGACGGGAAGTATTATTACGACCATTCCTTTGAAAGAAATCAAGCTTCCGGTGACAACGGTTCGGGGCCGCGTCTACGCGCTCAAGGACCCATAGCACCAAGAGGGGGAGCGGAAGCCACTACTAGAATAGCCAACAGCGAAACAAAATCCAAGAAGGATGAGCCGAAATTCTCCCGGACGGAACACACCCAGAATAACACCGCCTACGCCAAAGCCCTTCACAAAGCACAAGCAGCCATAAAGAACCAGACCAACCCTGAAACCGATATCACTGATGGTGGCTTTGCTGTACCGGCTGAAACCATGGCTTCAGTCGCTGTTCGCAAAATAGCGGATAAGTTTAAAGTACTGAAAGACGTTCAGAGCAACATCGCTAAGGCCGGAGGCAAGGTGGATGAATCAAACGATGCCTATCTTGCTGAAGAGCTGTTTCATGGCAAGGCCGAGAATGATCTGCGCCTGATGCGCGATACCTATGTTAAGCCGCTGGCCGACAAGATGGCCAAATTCAATATTAGCCAGGATGAGCTAGATGACTTCTTGCGTTCCCGCCATGCGGAGGAGCGTAACAAGCACATTGCCAGCATTAATCCAGAAATGCCAGATGGTGGCTCGGGTATGAAAACCGCAGATGCCCATGAGGCGCTGGAAACAATCAGTAAAAGCGGCAAACAGAAGCAGTATGAGGAGCTTGCTCATATTGTTTATGGCATGTTGAAGAAGCAGCGTGATGTGCTCCGTGGTAACGGCTTGGAATCCGAAGGCACCATTGATGCGTGGGAAAACAGCTATCAGTACTACGTGCCGCTTAAAGGCATAGCCAAAGATGAGCCATCCGCCCCCAGAACTGGCAAAGGCTTCTCTAACGGTGGCAAGGAATCGAAGCGAGCCATGGGCCGTAAGTCTCAATCTGAATCACCAACCTCTCACGCCATCATCGATCTAACTGAAAAGCTGATCCGTGCCCGTAAGAACGAGGTGGGTAATGCGCTGCTCAAGCTGGTTCAGGACAACCCGAGTGATGATTACTGGCAGGTATTCACCCAAGACAAACCGGATACCGCACCACAGGTTGTAGAGCGCAAGAACCCTGAAACCGGCGAGCTGGAAGAAACTGTGCAGGACATGCCGGTTCCCATGGCGATGATGAGCGATTTCTATTTTCCGACTAAAAAGGACGGCAAAACCTATTACATTCGCCTGCATGACGAGCGGTTGATGAAGGCAATGAAAAACGTGGGGCCAGATACCAGCAATGGGGTGATCCGCACTATGGCGATGGTTAACCGCTTTTTGGCCTCGATGAATACCAGCTATAACCCTGAGTTTGTGTTGGGTAACTTCAGCCGGGATATTCAGACCGCGATATTGAACCTCTCTGCAGAGCAGACCCGTAAAGATGGCAAAATCAAAGGCGAGAAGATTGCCAAGCAGGTGATCCGAGATACGTGGAAAGCAGGAAAGGCGATTCATGCCTCATTGAGAAACAAGAAGCTGACAGGTGATGATGTTAAGTGGCAGCAGTATTACGAAGAGTTCATGGCCGACGGTGCTAAAACTGGCTGGTTTGATATGAAGGATATTGATGCCCAAGCTGCAGAACTTGAGCGCATGACCGAGATGGTGAATGGTACTGCTAAAGGAAAATTGTATAAGGGCTGGGATCTTGTTACTGGAGCAGTTGAGAACGCCAACAGCGCGATAGAAAACGCGGTACGACTGTCTGCGTATGTGAATGCCAGAAAGGCCAACGTTTCTCGTAAGAAGGCTGCCAGCTTGGCAAAGAACATGACGGTCAACTTCAACCGACGCGGTGAGATAGGTACCACGCTAAATGCTATGTATATGTTTGCCAATGCCTCTATACAGGGTTCGGCTAACTTTATGCGCACCATGTATGGCCTGAATGGTGATGGGAAGTTCAAATGGAAGAATCTGAACAAAGCCCAGAAGATTGCGGTCGGAGCCATGGCTGGTAGCTTTGCACTGGCGAGCATGAACCGAGCCGGAGCGGGTGAAGATGACGACGGCGTTAACTGGTACGACAAAGTGCCGGGTTATGTGAAAGAGCGTAACTTCGTGCTCATGAAATCGCTGCTTGGTGGCGAGCAGGATGGTAGCTACTGGAAAATCCCGATGCCTTATGGCTACAACGTGTTTAGTGTGATTGGTACGGCTTCGGAAGCGGCAGCTACGGGCACTGTTAGCCCGATACAAGGGGCAGGAGATGTGATGCTGGCAGCCCTTGGTTCTTTCTCACCAATCGGGGTACAGGAATCGAATACGGCTACCGGCTTTCTTCTTAAGAATGCGTTGCCATCTATCTTCAAGCCTTTTGTAGAGGTTGGCCTGAATGAGAACTTTATGGGCGGCACAATCTACAACGAGAACATGCCATTCGGTACACCAAAGCCAAACAGCATGCTCGGGCGACGTTCTACCAATCAGGAATATAAAGACTTTG
>NZ_JAKRFQ010000355.1 GCF_022347985.1 Photobacterium sp. OFAV2-7 | reverse complement strand
TCTCCGGCAAAAACTGATACGAGATCGGGATAGCCGATGGCCATGGCCAGAGAAGAGTTTTTCACCAAGTTGAGGTATTGGCTGGTTAGGGGAGGGACAATTACCCGCATTGCCTGGGGAATGACAATCAGACGTAAAGTATGATTGGTTTTCAGCCCTAACGAACCGGCGGCCTCAGTTTGACCATGACTGACAGCATTGATACCTGAGCGAACAATCTCAGCGATAAATGCAGCAGTATAGATACAAAGCGCAATCAACAGCGCAAAGAGCTCTGGCATGATGTTGATACCGCCCCTGAAGTTGAACCCCTTAAGCTCTGGGTATTCCAGACTGATGGGTTGACCTGCCATGAGATAGACAAGGCTAGGTATGATCACTATTACCCCTAACGAGTATCGCCAGGCAGGGATTTGTAGCCCTTTGTCTCGTTGCTGACGGTGAGCCCAGAGGTGGATGACCACCGCAATGTTAATGGCGATCACCAGTGCTGCAACCACTATCTGATAGCCTGATTCGAACAAGGGGGCTGGGAGAAATAGCCCTCGAACATTGAGGAAGGCGGCCTCACCGATTGCCAGGCTCTGTCGTGGGGACGGAAGCGCCTGTAGTACCACGAAATACCAAAATAAGATCTGCAGCAGTAGCGGAATATTTCGAAATACTTCGATATAGACACTGGCCAGACGGTTGAGCAACCAGTTGTTTGATAATCGGGCAACGCCTATGATAAAGCCGACTATAGTGGCGAATAATATTCCCAATACGGCAACCAGAGCGGTATTTAACAGTCCGACTAAAAATGTGTGGCCGTAAGTATAGGTCTCGTCATACTCAATGAGTGACATCCCGATCCCAAAGCCTGCCGTTTGGTCCAGAAAGTCAAAGCCTGTTGCAATACCTCTCTGATCGAGATTATCCAAAGCATTGCCAATGATGGTGTAGAGGAACGCTCCCACACAAGCAATGAGCAAGGTTTGAAAAAAGAAGGCTCTAAAGCCTGGATGATAAGCTAACGACCGCACACTGAAAGGTTGTTGGAGGCGGTTAGGTAGCGTGATTTCGTCCCGTTCAGGAGTCGGATTGTTTATCTTGTTGCCACGAGCATTGCTGCCTCGTGCTTTGTTGCTCTGAAGAGCTGTGTTTTTCTGACTGACAGAATCAAATCCTGCTTCACTTAATGCCATACGACTACCCTGTTGATTCTACCGAGATTTAGCCCATGTGTTGGAACATGGGCTTGTTGGCGGATGGGGATCGCTCCCCATCCCGAGCTGCCAAAAGAATGCATATTGCTTAGCGAACTGGTGGTGCGTACATGATGCCGCCTTCTTTCCATAATGCGTTCAGACCGCGAGCTATCTTTAAGGGCGAGTTGGTACCTACCGTACGGTCAAAGCTCTCGCCATAGTTGCCAACTTGCTTAATCACTTGATAAGACCAGTCATCAGTTAGGCCAAGACCCGTGCCTTTGGGACCATCGAGTCCAAGCAGGCGGCGGACATTGGGGTCTTTGGATTTCATCATGGTTTCAACATTTTGCTGGGATACGCCGTATTCTTCGGCATTGACCATCAGGCTGAGCGTCCACTTAACTATGTTGAACCACTTGTCGTCGCCTTGGCGTACAACGGGGCCAAGTGGTTCTTTCGAGATGACTTCGGGCAGGACAACCGCTGATGTCGGATCCGACAACTTGATACGCAGGGCATAGAGTTGGGATTGATCGGAAGTCAGAACGTCGCAGCGACCGGCCTCAAAGCCTTTTGCGGTTTGATCTGACGTATCAAATACCACTGGCTTGAAACTCATACCGTTTGCACGAAAATAGTCTGCAAGGTTTAACTCAGTCGTGGTGCCAGACTGGATACAGACGGATGCACCATCTAACTCTTTGGCTGAGCTTATGCCTAACTCTTTGCTGACCATGAAGCCCTGGCCGTCATAGTAGTTCACCCCGACAAAATTAATCCCAAGGGCGCTATCTCGTTGAAGTGTCCATGTGGTGTTCCTGGAAAGTACGTCAATTTCTCCTGATTGGAGAGCGGTAAATCGCTCTTTTGCCGTCAGTGGAATAAATTGGACTTTGCTGGCATCTTTCAATACCGCGGAGGCAACGGCGCGGCAGAATTCAACATCAATGCCTTCCCATTTGCCTTTCGCATCGGTGCTGGAAAACCCCGGTAGCCCGGTGCTGACACCGCACTTGAGTACGCCTGCTGAATGAACCTTTTTCAAAGTGCTCGAGCTGTCATTGGAAGCAGCCAAAACGCTGGAGGAAGCGCAAGCCAAGAATAATGACGACGCAATAAGTGTTGAGGAGAAATATCTCGATTTTTTCATTATGACATCCTGTCTGTAGTGCTAAATAAATGGGTTTATATTTTTATTAGTGTTGTAAAGTATCTTCTAATAATGGTTACCACTGCCTTTAAACAAATGACGTTGTTTCTAACGGAATTATTATATTCTCGTATTTAACATAGCAATCAGTGTGCCAAAAAATAAACGCATCAATACTTTTGTCGAGATTGGTTTTATTCTCTGGGTTTATATCATCTGGTGATTAAATCTACTGCTATTTTGTTTGTTTTTGGTGGGTAGGTCTTCGTGATGGAGTAATTAAAACGTTGGGACTATTATGGTGCAAGGCGTGCACCACTAAAGTGTTAGTTTTGTGGTCATCTGCACTGTATTACTGCAACTAAGTCCAAAATGGTGGTTAATAATTGGTTAATTTTATTGGCGATAAAATAACTGTTGATGAAATAAGCTGCTTGGTTATTATTTAAGTTTGTTATGGGTGAAAGGAATCAACATGATTAAGAAACGAGTATTTAAAACGAAAGATGAAGTGGAAGTGACATTCGAATGGCCAGTCGATGATATTGAAGCGATTTCCCTTGTCGCTGATTTCAACCAGTGGGAAGTGAAGCCGATGTCGTTAAATAAGCGAACAAAAACATTTAAATATAAAGTGAGGCTTGGGAAAAACCAAAACTATCAATTTCGGTATTTGCTCAATGATAACGTGTGGGAAAATGATCCGGATGCCGATGGCTTAGTGGAGAATGATTTTGGCAGCAACAATAGCCTGCTGTCTACCTATTAATCGTGCTGAGTATCCCCGCTAGGAACCGTTAGGCCTCTTGACTACAGACCGTATTCAAGAGGCTTAATTAAGGTGATGTTTACAGTTAAGTTGGTGCTTAGCTAAGGAATATCCTTTAAACACTGCTGGCTATCTCTTTGACTTTTGATATGTGCTCTTTAAGCCCATGGTGATGGGAGTGATCGAAAATATCTTTGTCTCTACCGCAAACCAGACACTTTCTTCTTGGCATCTGGCAACCTGCTCTGGAAATTGTGTGTCCGTCAGTATCGGTGACATTCAAATCCATAAGCTGACCGAGCTTATGTGAATGTTCTATTTTTATCATTGCTGCCTTGAGAAGGCTGGCTGAGGGAGTATCAATAACAAAAATGGCTTCTGGCCCTGTCGGCTTGTAGAGAATTTGCCTGGTTGTTACCGTCCAACCTCGCTCGGAACAGGCATTGTAGAGAGCATCAATACCCTGATCGAAAATAGTGTGTGAGAGGGCATTATTGTCGATGTTGTTCGGTATTTTAACGGTGAAAGTGACTAAAGGCTGGCCATGACATTTCAGCCATTCCTGCTGCCTATGTATTCTGTCTTCGACATTCACAAGATGATCGAGCCAGCCGGTATCAGTCCTTTTATTTGATCTGGAACGCTTAGCCATCATAGTTTTTCTCCCATCAATTTTTCATATCTCAAAACCATAAACCTTGGCGATGTTTGCAGCCTGTTAAGGTGAATGCTCACTTGTCGACACGCAGTCTTCGTTGGTAACTAAAGTTAATGTACATTCAGCAAATTACAGGCCAGAGTTGTTTGTAAATGAGCTTTTTTAATAATTAGAAGGGATTCGTTGCAATGTTTTAAACGGCATTCATTAAAATGTACTGTAGCCGTGATAGTTTCAACATCTTGGTAGTGTTAATTTCTGGTAATGGTTAATAGATTAGAGAATTACTTTTAACGGGATAGTGATTAATTTATTACGGTGTTGCTTGGGGACGAATAACGTGCCTGGTGATTAACACTACCGACTATTAAGCGAACTTCTTATTGACCTTAACATTGCCTTTAAATGGAGCAGTTGCTTTATTTCTGAGCAAGCGCATCTGCATTCACCCGCTATTTACTCTTAACCCTATATAAACCCTCTATCGTTAGCTTCAGGGATCATGATGAAAGGGTTTAATCTTACGAAGACAGTGATGTCTTTGTCTCTTGTGGTGCTATTAGGCGGTTGTAGCACTATCAATTCAAATCAACCGTTTTCTGAGCGAGAAGCTGAGGTAGATATTCCGGCCAACTGGCAGGCTGCTGATGAGTATGTAAATGCTGAATTCCCTAGCCAGTTGCTGGCCCTGATCGAGCAAGAGTCAGTAGTGCAACTCGTCGAGCAGACGCTGGCTGCAAACTATGACTTGCGACTTACCGCCATTCGACTTGAAGAAGCCCGATTATTGCAATATCAGGCTGATATCAATGATCGTCCTACGGTGAATGCCAAGTTTGAAGGTCAGCGTTCTAAGCAGGGGCAAACAACTTCGCAGCAGACGCTCTCACTGGATATGAGCTGGGAGCTGGATGTGTGGGGAAGGTTAGCGGATGCCAGTGATGCGGCTATGGCCAATACGCAAGCCAGCGAGCTTGACTATCAATATGCGAGAAACTCACTGGCTGCAAGAGTTATCCAGGCCTGGCTTGATATCAGTTACCGGGCAAAGATCATTGAGGTTGAAAAACAGTGGATTGCCAACCTGGTTAGCACTGAGGAAATCATCAAGGAGCAGGTT
>NZ_JAKRFQ010000354.1 GCF_022347985.1 Photobacterium sp. OFAV2-7 | reverse complement strand
CGCTCAAGTTACTGGAAGATATGGAGGGTTAGCAATGCCTCCTAATAAGCAAATGCAGCGGATCAAATTTGACCCTGTACTCAATTTACCCGCTGAGTTGGCATGTTACCATACTTTCTTTATCCGAACCTTACATGTTAGATCTAGCACTAACACACTCCCGTCCACTTTGTGCCAGCCTCTTTTTCTGGCGTGTTTTTGCCCCGAAACTTGTTAGAGCTAGTACTTGATTATGCGAAGTCAAACACAAGCTCCCATAGATAATCTAATCTTAAGAATTCACTCCACTTTTTATGTGAAAAATCGGATCTTTTGAGTGTTCGATATGGGTCGAAGGTGCTCTCCGTTGGGTGTAGTTACTTGAGCTATAACAAGTTTTCTATAAAACATATACAACACCATGGGGATTCACATCAGCGAAGGAAGTATCTATGCCGATTGCAACAAAAATATGTGACCTAATAAACAGTAAAGGAAAGCCTGATTGGTGGAGATACACTCTAAACCAAGCATTAGGTTTAGGCGAACGTAAGAGCAAGAAAAGCAGCCAACGAATCCATAGAAAACTATCAGCACCAAGCAGGTTTTATCTATGGAAAAATGCGAGAAACTTGGGAAAGGCTTGTCGAAGAATGGCTAATTCGTGGTGTTGTAGAACGTTTCAATAGGGAAGTAAAAAACCAGAGTTGCAGATACTTAACTGATATCACCGACCTAGATGTTGAAACCATTAATACTGCTATGAGCAAGTGCAGTACATATATGCACAGACATGATATGACAGAGGAAACTGCTGGTTCATTTCCAGATATTGATGAATTGGAAAAAGACGTAGCAGACCTTGAAGCATACTTTACTAACCTGAAAAAGCGAAGAAAATAAATGCTCGAACAGGAGATATAGCCCCTTATGCCAATGTAAGTGCCTGTATTATAAAGGGTAAGCTTATTGGTAAGGCTGAAAGCGAGTGGGTGATTACACTACTGCGTGTACAAAAAGGGTATACAAAACGGATGCAAGGTTTGATGTTAGGTTGTTGATATTACTAGTTAGGTTCTTGGTTCTTGTAGAATCGAAAGTTCGAATTCATATAGGGAAGCATTGACTTCCCCCAAAGTAAGGCAGGCAGTTCATTACTCTCACTTCATTTGCTTGTCATTTGACCAAATTTTCCTAATGTATGTAAGGTGACTTCAGAGTTAAGGGTACATTGATAGTGACTCACAAGTATCATAAAAAAGGAAAGCAATTTATGGTTTAAGACTAGACTATAACTATTTAGTTAGTATGCTTGGTGTAAAAATGAAGAATAATAGGCCTCCAAAGTTCTTCAATCAGAGCTTCATGACGGATCTATTTGATATAATTCGTGATTTCATTCTTATCGCAGTGATAGTCATCGCGCTGGCGACTATAGAATGGTTGCTCCATTTTTTAGGTTTACCAAATGAAATTATCAGTATTATCGAGTTAATAGATAGAAGTACAAAAATAGCTCTGATTGCGTTGCTTTCTATGGCTCTTGTACTTCGATTCTACAGGCGAGTGGTGTCAGAGCATGATAAATGAAATAATAGACGCTTATTTAGAAAGAATTCGAGATATACGTTTTTGGGTGATATTCTTATTGGCCCTCATACTATTCTCACTCTTAATATGGCACTTTCAGATTCAACAAAATTATCTTTACTATATAGCATTATTTATTGGTTTGTTTTCTGCTGGATTACCTGAGATTCTCAGTGGATTACAACGTTTAATGCTCAAGCTGTGGTTGCTACTTTCTAAGCCGTTTCGGGATGGTTGGGAACAGAGACAGAGAGAAAAAAGAATTCAAGAGTGTTACACATTATCTGTCGAAATAGAAAATAAAGTGCGGGAAGGTCTTTCAGAACATAACGTATCCGATAGAGACATTGAATCTCTAATAGGCCTATTAGTATCTAGTGATTTAGGACGAGCTTATGCGAGACTTGCGTCATTGCTTAGTGATGGTACTATAAATACAGCTGATTATGACAACCTTGCGACTCTATTTGCTAAGTACGGGTATTATCAGAATGAAATTCTAGAACTTTCAAAATTAGTACGAGAGTAATTGGATTAAATTTTTTCTATTGTTTGAAAGTTAGTTAAAACTCGCTCTGTTTATTTCAGGTAAAAGCTAAAAGAGGATGCAATGATTATTGAGAAAATCTCGTTACTTATCGTTAGCTTCCTTCTTTCAGGGATCCTAGGCGGCTTTTTTGGCTACCATCTAAAACGACGTGCTTGGTCTGAAGAGACAAAACACGCACTTCATCAGGCGCGTTATAAAGAAGGTGTCGAGTTTTTGGATGAGCTGTCTTATCTGATAGCTAATCGCTTCTTTTTGATTCAAAGGTTAGTCTGGGCAATTGAATTAGATGACCACGAAAAGATTCGGGAAAGAGAAAAGCAGTATTTCGAAGTTGTTGAAAAATGGAACTCCTGCTTCTGGAGAAATCGGAATAAAATACGATTACTCGTCGGAGAAGAGCAAGCAAATTACTTCCTTTACTATCATGATGATAATGCCGGGAATAAACCAAAGAGTTTGCATTACAAATTTGTAATCGCTCACAGAAGCGTTATTTTCGCCAAAGAAAATAGGGAAGCCATTCCGGAGGCAATTAGGCAGGTAACAGAACTAAATTGGAAGTGCTCCGTATTCTTAGAGCGTCTAGCATCTGAATTCTTAAGTAGAGCAATAGATATTCAATTACTTAAGGTGCCTACTGATTCAGGAGGTGCCGAACAAGCGCACATGGCACAAGATGATAGAGTCATATAAGAAACATTGCTCATGTTATATATACTGGAACTCTAGCGCTTTTAGTCGGGATTGTTATAGACTTTTTTAAAGGTAGTATTTCGGATTTTCTTTATTTGGTATGAGGTTGCTAGATTATCGGCTTGCGGGGCAAAGTCAGATATAGACATTTAAGGCTTCAACAAACTTTTTCTTATTAGAGGAGAGGGCATTAGAGTCAATGTCCTAACGCGCTTTTGTCCAAAAGCTTGATAGTGCTGCCTACAACCAAGGGTTGCTTGTAGGTAGCACGATTTGGTTGAGCCATTCATCCTACAACATTCTTATAGTTTGGCTTGTTGATTTGATAGAAAGCCAGTTTCTTATGTGTCTGTGTCGAATTTGCAGCTGGTAAATTGTGGAATGTAATACGTAGAATTGGAACGGCTATAACTGTCTATACTAATGATTAACTTCATTATGCGAGGAAAGACTTATGGCTGCGAATCCTTCCAATCAATATCTTAAAGTCAAAAAGCGCCACCCTGATTTACTCAATGCCCTTGAGGCGCTTGGTAAGGCAACGAAGCAGGAAGGGCCACTTGATGAGAAATCAGCGCAGTTGATTCAGCTGGCAGCTGCAGCGGCTATTCGCTCTGAAGGTGCCGTTCACAGCCATACTAAGCGGGCACTAGAAGCGGGTGCAAGTGCCGAAGAAATACGTCATACGCTCATCCTGCTAACAAGTACACTGGGCTTTCCTTGCGTGATGGCAGCGCTGAGCTGGGCGGATGAGAAAATTGAAACTTTTCAGTCAAGCGAGCCTGACTGGGAAGTGTAGTTCGAAGTTAGAGACAACAAAAAACCCGCTGCATGAGCGGGTTTCAGGTGCATATCTGAAAAGAGTGTGAAAAGCGCGTCGAGAGTTAGCTATTACAGGGTTCTGCTTCTCTCTCGTTGACCATGCTACAAGCCCAGAAACTTACATGGTTGCTACTCTTTCCCCTCATCTCAAAAGACCTATTGGCAGAAAGATACGCTTTCCAATATTCAGTATAGATCAGCTTTATCTAACGTCCAGCCGCAAGAGTGAAATAATGCCCTGATTATTACCTTTATTAACGAATATCGTTTCAAACCAATGAGCCTGTATCGTTTCTAAGTTATTGCAAAATATACATTATTTGCATAATGAGAGTTTACGCACTGAATTTATGATTGCTCTGGTGAATGATAGAGGCTTATGGGGTATTACGCAGTTTGTAAATAGATGAGTGGTATGATTCAACAAGAACAACAATTTAATGACGCGCTATTAGACAAACTGGTAGCACATTTTGGGGTAACAAATATTAAAAAGGATGGAGGATATATTCTACGTGACGGCAGTTTACTCAATTTGAATCGTTCTGATCTGAGTAATCGCCAGTACCACCGGGCAGTTGCTAAATTACTGCCTACAGAAATGCATGGTGCCTGTGATGAGATAACAATCGTTAACCTGATGACGGCAACAGGGATTATTCGTTATGAAGCCCGGGGGCGGGTGCATGTTGCAGTAAAGCCAACCCAGCAGCAGCGCCGTAAGTTGTTTGAGATCATGAAGTACAGCGAGCATAGTTATCGCGTATTGGTATCAGACACCAATGCAGCTACGATCGGTGATAAGAATTTTAAATCACCACAAGCACATGAGTTACTGCAGTATTTTGAAGGCTGTTTTAGTGGTAATCAACAGCAGTATCGGGAGGATGAGTTTGATGTCCGCAAAGAGCATGGTGATATCATTTTTACTTTCCGGCCCGCACAACGCCAAATCGGGCGTTATCAGTTAAAGTCTCAGACTTTTACGATAATGCCAGAGTTTGAAGGTTCCATGGCTTTGCTTAAAGAAAAAACTGCAAAGTTACTGCAAGAGGAAAGCAACGTAGTTTGATATCAATTTAATGAAGTATTGATTTCTACATGCGAGATGAGGTTTCTTTAGTAGTAAAAATACCCCAGGGAGGCTTAAATAGCCTCCCTGCTTATTTCTATCAGCACAATTCAATATGATGATATGACTTTATATCACTATTAAATTAGTGCCTTGTCTCATTTACTTTTGGCCATTCACAATAATGGAATGGATTGACG
>NZ_JAKRFQ010000035.1 GCF_022347985.1 Photobacterium sp. OFAV2-7 | reverse complement strand
GTGTTCTAGTGTCTGCTCATAGATATCGTGCATGTCAGTGAAGTCACTTTGCTTCACTTCCAGCGAATGGTGAATACCTGGCGTTTGCGTTAATACCGCCAGAACCTGATCACGAATGCTGTCATCTTTTGATGACACTTCGATGTGACTACGGCGATTTTGTACCGCTACTGAATCGGACAAACGCTGAACAATAATGCGGATGTTGCTTTCCAGGATTTTGGTGAAGCGTTTTCGAACAGAATCACTCTTTACAAAAATCTCAGGATGGGGTTTAACGATAAATTTCATAACACGCTTCGCTACACTGGGCCAAACAATACCAAAAGGATTAATCCTAAAAGGGATCAAAGGCGCGGATTATACAGCAAGCAGGCTGTTGCTGAAACAAGGATATACAGGGTAAGCTCCCTTCCCTGTATATCATTCCACTATTAGGTTTAGTGTAGGCTTAATTTCCGACGCTAGGCACTTCATCCGAATAATAGGGTTCGCCCTGCATGATAGAAATCTCGACCCGGCGGTTCTCTTTGCGTTGCGACTCGGTCTTGTTGTTGTTCAGCGGTGCCGTATCGGCCAACCCGACGACCCGCAGACGCTTGTGTTCAAAGCCATCCACTTTTTCCATCTCCTGGGCAACCGACACGGCGCGCTGTGCTGACAAGTCCCAGTTGGAACGGTATAGCTCCGAATCCAGCTTCTGGTTGTCAGTATGGCCGGAGACGCGGATCACACCAGGCACATCCTTGACCAAGTCGGCAACCTGCCTCACCAGCGGCCTGAATTTGGGCTGCAAGAAAGCGGAACCGGCAGGGAACGATCCCTTCTCTTTGATCCGGATAACGACCTGCTGACCGAAACTTTCCACTTCAACCGCCCCGTCCTGGATCTCACGGTCAAGTGCCTTCTGCAGAATTTCCATCAGTTGCTCTTGTGATTCCGACAGTTCAGAATCGCTGTTCTGCTTCTGCTCGGTCGACAAGTCAGCACTCTGCCCCCCCGTCATCTTGCCGGCGTCACGCTGGGTACCGCCGGCCCTGTCGGACTCGCCCTCATGAAAGTCCAGAGAACGCTGGGTCATATCAATCGTCTGCTGCATGATAACTTCAATCGGCGTCGGCTCCGGACGCCCGGGACGAAATTCCTGAGCAATCACGCTGGTTCCTTTCGGAATATCTTTCACTTCCAGCATGTTTTGAACACCGAAAGCAAACTTCATCGAGCCGGCAATTTGCTTAAATTTCAGTACATCCATCTCTGAAAACGACAGCAGGAGTACAAAGAAACACATCAGCAGTGACATCAGATCGGCAAAGGTTCCCATCCATGCCGGCAGCCCCGGGGGGGGACATTTGCATTCTTCTTCCATCGTCCCTCCTGTTACTCGTCGCCGTCGATACTACGTTTCTTCTCGTTCAGATAATTTTTCAGGTAGCCGTCAATCACCCGCGGGTTCTGACCATCCTGAATAGCCAGCACCCCGTCGAGGATCAGACGACGGTTCAGCTTTTCTTCGTCTTTGCGCAACTGGAGCTTGGCAGCAATCGGCAACATCACCATGTTCGCCATTACAGCCCCGTACAGGGTAGTCAAAAGTGCAACGGCCATCGCAGGTCCGATCGACTTGGGGTCATCCATGTTGGACAGCATCGCTACCAGGCCGATCAGTGTACCGATCATCCCCATTGCTGGCGCAACATCACCCAGAGCCTTGAAAATTCCCGCCCCCAGCTCGTGGCGCTCGTTAGTCAGGGCGATATCTTTCTGCAAAGTAGCCCGGACTACATCAGCATCATGGCCGTCAACCAGCAAGTCTATACCTTTGCGCAAGAAAGAGTTTTCCACTTCCATCTCTTCCAATGCCAGAAAACCACCTTTACGTGCCGCATCAGCCATCTCGACAACCTTGGCAATTAAGTCTTCAGGGTTGTCGGTTTTGAACATAAACGCTTTTACTGCGATTTTTGCCGCACCAAAAAACTGGCCAACGCTATATTGCATCAAGGCAACAAACATCGAGCCACATAAAACGATCAGGATCGACTGCGTATCAATGAACATACTGATACTACCGCCCAGTACCATCGCCATGATAACGAAGGCAAATGACCCGATTAAACCTATGAGGGTAGCCAAATCCACCGGTAATTCTCCAACTTGCGACACGTAGCCAAAATGATTTCTGTGGCTATTCTAACCAACTCAGACTATATCGGCATCATTGAATTTTGATTTAGCTTTCTTGACAGCAAAACTCGAAAATAACTGTTGGCGACACAGAATCCTGTGACATAATTTGACGCTGTAAACTCTCTACGTTATTTTTCCTGCACTTAAATCATAGTGAACCCTTTATGGCAGCTAAAAAACCTGAAAATATGGCGTTTGAAGCCGCACTGGACGAACTAGACAGCATCGTAAATGAGCTGGAATCCGGTGACATTGCGCTCGAAGATGCGCTGAAGAAATTTGAGCGTGGCATTGCGCTTGCCCGTAGCAGCCAGCAAAAACTGACTCAGGCCGAGCAACGAGTAGAGATTCTGCTTCAGGCAGATGATGAAGCCCCCCTGACTGAATTTGATGCCGATAATGAATAAAAACACTTCCCTGTCACAGTCTCTACAGTATTACCAGCAGCGTAATAACCAGCAACTGGCACAATGGATCTCGGCGCAGCCGTACGCTGAACAGCCTCTCATCGAGGCCATGAAGCACGGTACGTTGCTGGGTGGCAAACGTGCTCGCCCTTTCCTGACCTACGTAACAGGCCAGATGCTTGGTGCCGATTGTGCTAATCTTGATACTCCAGCGGCGGCAGTGGAATGCATTCATGCGTATTCATTAATTCATGACGATCTGCCGGCGATGGACAACGATGACTTGCGCCGTGGTCAGCCGACCTGCCATATTGCCTTTGATGAGGCGACAGCCATTTTGGCTGGCGACTCGCTGCAGACGCTGGCTTTTGAGATTCTGGCAACTGGTCCCTTGAGCGAAGGCGGGGAGACATACCGCATCCAGATGGTCAGAGAGCTGGCACAGGCATCAGGCGCGGCTGGAATGTGCATGGGGCAGGCACTGGATCTGGCGGCTGAGGGACAGGATGTTACGCTGCAGGAGCTGGAAACCATCCACAAGCATAAAACCGGCGCATTGATTCGCTGTGCGGTTCGCCTCGGGGCGCTTGCCGCCGGTGACAAAGGTGCAGAGATACTGCCGCAGCTCAACCAATATGCGGATGCTATCGGCCTGGCCTTCCAGGTTCAGGACGATATTCTGGATGTTACCAGCGACACAGAAACCTTGGGAAAACCGCAAGGTTCAGATCTCGAACTAGAAAAAAGCACCTACCCTGCCTTACTCGGATTGGAAGGTGCGAAGCAAAAAGCTCAGCAACTTTATCAAGAAGCGCTACAAGCATTGGACGCAATACCCTACAATACAGACCAATTAGAAGTTTTTGCCCGATACGTCATCGAGCGCAATAACTAAAAAACAGTAAAAGCGCCGAAATGTTATGACACTGGATATTTCAAAATACCCTCATCTGGCTCTGGCAAACACTCCAGATGAACTTCGCTTGTTACCAGTCGACAGTCTACCTGCTGTCTGCGACGAGCTACGTACCTACTTACTGAAGTCAGTAAGCCAAAGCAGCGGTCACTTTGCCTCCGGCCTTGGTGCCGTCGAGCTGACGGTTGCCCTGCACTATGTCTACAATACACCGTTCGATCACCTCATCTGGGACGTCGGTCACCAGGCATACCCGCACAAAATACTTACCGGCCGCCGCGAGGCGATGCCGACGATCCGTCAGAAAGACGGGATCCACCCATTCCCGTGGCGTGAAGAGAGCGAATATGACGTTCTTTCCGTCGGCCACTCCTCGACCTCGATCAGTGCCGGACTGGGGATGGCGATTGCCGCGGAAAAAGAAGGCCTCGGCCGAAAAGTGGTCAGCGTGATCGGCGACGGCGCAATCACAGCTGGGATGGCATTTGAAGCGATGAACCATGCCGGTGACGTCCACTCGGATATGCTCGTGATCCTGAACGACAACGAGATGTCGATTTCGGAAAACGTAGGTGCAATGAATAACCACCTTGCGCGCTTGTTGTCCGGCAGCCTCTATACCACCATCCGTGAAGGCGGCAAGAAAGTGCTGTCTGGTGCGCCGCCGATCAAGGAGCTGGTCAAACGCGCCGAGGAGCACATTAAAGGCATGGTTGTTCCCGGTACCATGTTCGAGGAGCTGGGCTTTAATTATATCGGCCCTGTTGATGGCCATGATGTCGACGAGCTGGTCAATACCCTGAAGAACATGCGTAACCTCAAAGGACCGCAGTTCCTTCATATCATGACCAAGAAAGGCAAGGGCTATGCCCCGGCCGAAGCAGATCCGATCAACTATCACGCCGTACCGAAATTTGATCTGACCCAGAACCCGATTCCGAAAACCAAGAGCCAGCCAACGTTCTCCAATATCTTCGGCGACTGGCTGTGCGATATGGCCGAGCAGGACAGCAAGCTAATGGCCATTACCCCGGCCATGCGTGAAGGCTCTGGCATGGTTCGGTTCTCGAAAGCGTTCCCTGAGCAGTATTTTGATGTTGCCATTGCCGAGCAACATGCTGTTACTCTGGCAACAGGCATGGCTATCGGTGGCTACCACCCGGTTGTTGCCATCTATTCGACCTTCTTACAGCGCGGCTATGATCAGCTGATCCACGATATCGCGATCATGGATCTACCGGTGATGTTTGCCATTGACCGCGGCGGCCTGGTCGGGGCCGACGGACAAACGCACCAGGGCTCGTTTGATCTGAGCTTCATGCGCTGTATTCCCAACATGGTGATTATGGCACCAAGTGACGAAAACGAATGTCGCCAGATGCTCTACACTGGCCACCAGCACCAGGGACCAAGTGCAGTACGCTACCCACGCGGCAGCGGTACCGGTATTGTGCCAAACCGCGAGATGACGGCTCTGGAGATAGGTAAAGGGATTGTTCGCCGTCAAGGTGAGAAGATCGCTATCCTTAACTTCGGCACCACCCTGAGCTATGCGCTGGAAGCGGCTGAAAATCTAAACGCAACCGTGGCCGATATGCGTTTCGTCAAGCCTCTCGACGAAGCTTTGATCCTGGAGCTAGCAGCGACCCACGACACCTTGGTGACCGTTGAGGAGAATGCCATTGCCGGTGGTGCCGGTAGCGGTGTGAACGAGTTCCTGATGAAGCAGAAAGTGCTCAAGCCGGTACTGAACATCGGCCTGCCGGATCGCTTTATCGAACAAGGCACTCAGGCGGAACTTCATGCCCTGCTCGAAATTGATGGCCCGGGCATCGAGAAGCAGATAAAAGCCTACATCGACTAACAAGGATAAAACCCTAGCCCGGTAGCTTTCTTAGCTGCCGGGCTCCGGTTTTAGAAGTTCTCCCCAACCACAGTCACATTGGGCCAGGGCACCTTTTTCAGCACCGCCCCCTCGTAACCTCCCAGCTCGATATAGCGCATAGGCTCACCCAGCGAACCGTCGTAATTTACCCGCTGATATTCTCCCGGCAGGGATATCCGCATAGGTTTGGCCAGCAAAAAGCCTTTCTGATTTCTTTCTTTAACGGCCCGGTAAACAACCAAGCCTTCGCTGTAACGGCGTGCAATCACTCCTTCCCGGGGAAAATCACCAAACCAGCCGGAGCGGTAAAGCCAGAACCAGTTTGCCGGTTTCAGCGCAATATCCGATATCATCGATGCCGATGTTTTTGCCTTATCCCCCTTGTTTTCCCAGATCACCGCCTTGTGTCCTTTAGGGATATTAACAGGCCGGCCGATATCAATTTCCAACATCCCCGTCGGCTGGTAAACCCAGTTTTTGGGTACCCCCTGCCGGTACCAGTTACGCAACGTCGTATTGCCGCTGCCATAAAAATAGGTTTGGTTCCAACTATGGAAGAAGGTATAACCGGGCAGGTTAAAAAAGTAGTATTGAGCCAGCCCAGTTTCTATATCCCGCTGCCAGGCGAGATCAGAAGAGGGGGCCAGCTCGCTGCGCCCTCCTTTCACCGACGCCATGATGACACTTTTGTCACCAGCCTTGGCCAACGCAAAGGTCTCCCAGGCACGCTGCATCCTCTGCAAGCCCATCGCCGGGGTGAGATAGTGTTCCCGCAACCAGAGATCAATGACATCCCGCAACTGCACCGGCCATACCGAATAATGCCAGAGGTTAATCTCCGAGATATTCGCAGCCAGCCAGGTGGTTTGCGTTTTCTTTTTCACCCGGAGCAAAAAATCGGCCAGTTGCTTGGCATACTCTGTTGCCGCGTCTGGCGTACCGGCCTTGAGCGGCAGTTCGCTGAGCAGCCCGCCCTCAAGGACACTGAACTGATTGCTGTCGAGCAACTTGGCCATATCATCATTGTATGCCCCGCTTAGCCCCTGCCGCTGCCAGTCATGACGATACCAATTGGCATGCACTTCATTAAAAGCATCATTAGCAAAACTCACCCGGTACCAGCAGGTACCCGGCCACATATTGCTGGCCGGTATCAGGCGTGCCTGATGCCTGAAACGGGCACTGGCCTTGGTATTAGGGCGTTCATTAAACTCGGTGGCGCTCACATACCCGTCACCGTCCTGATCATTGGCACTGTCCCAGCCGGGGATCCGCAACTGCTTGGCATCGAGCTGCAGCCAAGGCTTAATACGTAACTCACTGAGCCTAGTCTCATCCGGCCAGGCGAGCTTAACCATCCATGTTTTTAGGCCGTTATCCAAGCCAATATTTCCGCTGTTGAGTTTACGTTGCTGGTAATACGGCCATGCACTGTGCCAGGTTTCTTGATGCTCAAGATAACCCGTCAGTATTTTTTCCCCTTGAGTGCTTCCTCCTTGAGAGCCAGACAGCGACCCGGAAACGATATCCGAACCGGACTGGGACCAGTCAACCTTAGTCTTTTTCCAGCCAGCCACATTTCCCTTCTCATCGGTCAGGTTGCGTTTTAGCAAAGGCGAGCCGTCAGCAACAAGCTCAAGGGCATCAAACGGGTAGGAAGAGAAGAGGATCACCTCGTCGCCCGGCTGAAGAATCAGCGGCAAACGCGCAGTAGAGAACTGATTATTACGAACCAGCAGCAAGTGATAGGGCTGACCTTTGAGCAGATAATCCAAGCCAGAACTCGGCTTATCTGCCGCTAACAGGGTATCTTCGGAGAAATGCATGAAACCGTCTTCCATATCAATCCCGGCCAGTGCAGCCTGTTTACTTACCCATGCCGACTGTTTTCCCGGCCGACAGTCCAGCTTCTGGCTATAGATATACCCCATCGCAATGGTCTGGCGGTTAACATCAACATCCTGCATGCCGCCAAAAATAATATCCGCATGGCTTGCCTCCCAGTCTTTCACGTCCTGCGCCGTGTTGAAGAACGATGTAGCCAACGGCTCATCCCAGCTTCCCGGTAACACCCAGGCCACCCCTGTCGAGGGATAAACCTGTGCATTAGCCTGATAGGCCAACAATAACCCTGCAACTAACCCCAACCCGCGCCACGGCATAGCTCACCACTTAATTGTTCTGAAAACCTTAATAAAGCCTAGACGAACAATTTTTAGCAGGTTGATTTAAAGCCGGTTTATCTACAAAAAAGCCGCGCTATTGCGCGGTTAAAACTTCCGTTATCAGGCTGTAGGCTTCTTCTACCAGCCCATCCAGTAACCTACTCCCCACAGGGCAATCATTGCCATAAAGCCTGCCAGGATATCATCTACCATGATTCCCAGGCCGCCATGGACATGTTTATCCAACCAGCTGATCGGCCACGGTTTGACCATGTCAAAGAAACGGAACAGGACAAAACCTGTCAGTACCCATTCCCAGCTCGCTACCGGGGCTACCGCCATGGTGATCCAGAAACCGACAAACTCATCCCAGACGATACTGCCGTGGTCGTGAACACCCATATCATCCGAGGTTTTCTGACAAATGATAATACCGACCAGCGCCGCGACTACCGTGATCACCAGATAAGCCGCAAAAGGGAGCTTAACCATCAATAGATAAAAAGGGATGGCCGCCACAGTGCCCATGGTTCCCGGTATGATTGGTGACAAGCCACTACCGAACCCTGTTGCCAGCAAATGCCAAGGATTTGTCAGGTTGATATTCTCTTTAGGATTTCCCACTTACTACTCCGCAAAATGATCATAGCCATGCAACTGCCAGTCAAGCGGCTGATCAGCTCTGATCAGCGTGATCCCCCGTCCCGGGCGCAACTGACCGATACAGGTCGCCTTGACGCCACAGTGTGCCAGAGTCGTATCGATTGCTCCACGGTTCTGCTCAGGAACCGTAAAGCAGAGCTCGTATTCTTCGCCACTGCCCAGCGCCAGCTGCAGGGCCTTGTCCCTGTCAGCCTCAAACAAACACAGCTCCGGCGACAGCGGCAGTTTATCAACCTCGATGCTGGCCGCCAGCCCGGAGCGCTTCAGTATGTGGCCGAGATCAGAAATCAAGCCGTCAGAAATATCCAAGGCTGCCGAGGCTATCCCGCGCAGTGCCTGTCCAGCCAAAATCCGGGGCTGCGCCTTGTAATGGCGATCAAGCAAGGTCTCTATTAGTTGCGGATCACTCACAATCTTCTCGCCAAGCAGCAAAGAAAGCCCGGCGGCGCTATCCCCCAAATTACCGGTAACATAGACCCAGTCACCTGATTTCGCTCCACTGCGGGTGAGCGCTTTCCCCTTGGGAACAAAGCCATGAACGGTAATCGTAATACTCAGCGGCCCTTTGGTAGTATCGCCACCCACCAGCTGAACATTGTAATAGTCAGCCAGTGCAAAAAAGCCCTGGCAAAACTGGCGTAGCCAACTTTCATCCGGAGAAGGCAAGGTCAATGCCAGTGACACCCAAGCTGGCGTTGCCCCCATAGCTGCCAGGTCGCTAAGGTTTGAGGCCAAAGCCTTATGGGCTACCAGCGCCGGATCAGCATCAGCCAAAAAGTGAGTACCTGCTACCAGTGAGTCAGTACTGACGGCAAGCTGGCTGCCGTCCGGCACTTCCAGCAGGGCACAATCATCACCGATGGACAAGGCCACATCACGGCGGTTAACATTCTGGTGCTCAAAATACCGAGCAATAAGGTCAAATTCGTTACTAGCCATACTGTTTTCAAATTAAAGACAGAAAAAAGGCCAGCTAAGCTGGCCCTCTAGAATCGTATTCGATTACTTCTTGCGAAGTGTCGGTGCCGCTTTATCCAGCACACCGTTTACAAACTTGTGGCTGTCTTCCGCACCGAAGGCCTTGGCCAGTTCGATAGCTTCGTTGATCACCACTTTGTATGGTACGTCATCACGCTTGGTCATCTCGTACATAGCAAGACGAAGCAGCGCAAGTTCCATCTGATCCAGGTCCTGTAGCGGACGAGACAGGTACGGACGCATTTTGCTGTCCAGTTCCTGATGGTTCAGAACCACACCTGTAAACAGGTCACGGAAGTAAGCAACGTCAGTATGCGGTGCTGCCAGCTCAGGCGCGTCAGCCTGGTGCTCTTCTTCTTCAAATTTATCGCCAGAAAGGAAGTGCTGCTCGATATCGGCAACATTGCCCTTAGTGATCTGCCAAGAATAAATAGCTTGGATAGCAAAGTGACGTGCATTTCGACGTGCGGCTGGTTTCACAGTAACCCCCATTAGGATTCGATTTGGGACAGGACATTAACCATTTCAAGCGCGCTTAGTGCAGCCTCTGCCCCTTTATTACCAGCCTTGGTACCGGCACGCTCAATGGCTTGTTCGATTGAATCTACAGTCAGAACACCGAACGCTACCGGAGTATTAAACTCAAGAGCGATCTGCGCCAGACCTTTATTACACTCACCGGCAACATAATCAAAGTGTGGCGTACCGCCACGGATCACAGAGCCTAGCGCCACGATAGCATCGTAACGATCGCTCTTAGCAACCTGCTGGGCAACCAGTGGAAGCTCGTATGCACCAGGGCAACGAACAACAGTGATATTGTCATCGCTTACCTGACCTTGACGTTTCAGTGCGTCCAACGCACCTGAAAGCAGGCTTTCGTTGATAAAGCTGTTGAAGCGTGCGATTACGATAGCAACTTTTGCGTTTGGTGCCGCGATGGCGCCTTCAATTACCTTCATGGGCCTTCCTGTGACTATGTCTTTCCGGTTTGAGAAACCGCGGGAGTCTATCACACTTTAAAAGTTATACCAATTGACATCTCACCGGCTCAGGGTGAATAAATAATCGGTCATAACAGGTGATAAGCGCGTATTTCTCGCCGGTATTATCAAAATAACCTCCTGTCCTGCAGCTAAGCAGCAACAAGAGAAAGAAAAAACAGGCCAGTCGATACTGGCCCATCTACTGATTTACTCGCAAATATACTCAACGACTTCCAGGCCAAAGCCTGACAGTGAATGGTAACGCTGGGTAGAAGAAGACAGCAGCCGCATTTTCGACACACCCAGATCGGATAGGATCTGAGAGCCCACACCCACCTGGCGAGACTGATCTTTCGGATTCAGCTTCACCACCGGTTTGCCCTCTTCCTGTGCTGCCAGCTGTTTCAGCTTGGTGATCACCGCTTCTTGCGGTTCGTGCTTGCTTAGTACCACCAGCACACCGCCCTCGTCAGCAATACGCTTCATGGCTGCTGGCAGGGTCCACTGCGACGCGCCCGAGTGAAGAATATCTTTGAATGTATCTTGCAGGTGAACACGAACTAAAGTCGATGACTCGGGTGCCACATCACCCTTGCGCAGCGCATAATGAATTTCATTGTCGATCGTATCTCGGTAGGTGATCATGTCGAACTCACCAAACTCTGTCGGCAGTCGGCATTCCGCCACACGTTCAATTGTCGTTTCGTTGTTGTTACGGTATTCGATCAGATCGGCAATAGTCCCCAGTTTCAGGCCGTGTTTTTCGGCAAACACTTCCAAGTCAGGGCGACGAGCCATGGTGCCGTCTTCATTGAGGATCTCGACAATAACGCTGGATGGCTCCAGACCAGCCAGGCGGGCAACATCACAACCGGCTTCGGTATGACCGGCGCGTGCAAGCACACCGCCTTCCTGAGCCATGAGCGGAAAGATGTGTCCCGGCATGACAATATCAGCCGCCGTGGCATTTTCAGCCACCGCCGCCTGAACGGTACGGGCACGGTCTGCCGCGGAGATCCCAGTGGTCACTCCCTCGGCCGCCTCAATCGATACTGTAAAATTGGTACTAAACTGCTCGGTATTATCCTGCACCATCAGCGGCAGGTTAAGCTGCTTGCAGCGCGTCTGGGTCAAGGTCAGGCAAATCAGGCCCCGGCCGTTGGTCGCCATAAAGTTCACCGCTTCAGGCGTGATTCTCTCTGATGCCATGATCAGATCGCCTTCATTCTCGCGATCTTCATCATCCATGAGGATAACCATCTTACCCAGGCGGATATCTTCGATTATTTCTTTTGCACTGCTTAACGCCATAACAATACCTTTATCCTAATGCTTTATCCTAAGAACCCAGTTTTTGCCAGTAGGTCCATGGTAACTTCCGACTTTTTATCTGCGGCTTTCTCACCTAGCATCAAACGCTCTAGGTAGCGGGCAATCACATCAACCTCCAGGTTGACTTTGCGTCCCGCTTTAAAAGATTCCATTGTCGTTTCCGCCGCGGTATGCGGCACGATTGTCAGCTTGAACTCATTGCCACGGATCGCGTTGACGGTCAGGCTGATACCATCGACGGATACCGAGCCTTTCTCCGAAATATATTTTGCCAGATGCTCAGGTGCCCTGACCCAGAACTCGATCGCCCGTCCGGTATGGGTGCGCTCAATAATTTCAGCGACATCGTCTACATGTCCGGAAACCATATGACCGCCGAAACGGGTCGTCGGCAACATGGCTTTTTCCAGATTGGCCTTCTGTCCGGCCTTGTAGTTGGCAAAAGCAGTACGCTGGAGAGTTTCCAGAGAGAGATCGGCAACATAACCGCTACCGGTCAGCTCAACGACGGTCAGGCATACTCCGTTGGTTGCAATACTGTCACCCAATTTGACATCGGATAGATCGAGCTTGCCGGCATCGACCGTGACAGAAATATCCGCACCTTTCGGCGTCAGGGCCGTAATCGTACCTACAGCTTCGATAATGCCAGTAAACATGAATTAAAATTCCTTGAATTGCTCGTTAAACTTGTTTGACTCGGGCAGTGATCCGGATATCCGGCCCGACCATCCGAACATCGCTGATCGCCAGCTCAGGCACCTGAGACATTGCCGTCAGCCCCTGCAGATCAACCAGCCCGCGGCTGTCGCTTCCCATCAGTTTAGGTGCCTGGTAAATAATTAGCTCATCAACCAGATCCGCCGAGAGCAGCGCACCGGCCAGTCCGGCACCAGCCTCAACCCAGATGTGGTTGATATCCTGCTCAGACAATGCCTTCATCAGCGCTGGCAAATCGAGCGGACCTCCGGCTTCGGTTGCCGGTACCAGTAACTGCTCAACTGACTCAGGCCATGCTTCGTCACCGTGTTCACGGCGGGCCAAAATAGTCTGCCCAGGCAAATGTACAAGCTTATGGTCCGGTGTCACCCGATTCTGACTATCAATCACAACCCGACACGGCTGGCGAACGGCCAACTGCGGATACTCTTGCTGTACCGCCTCACCCAACTCGTCCCAACGAATATTCAGCGAAGGGTCGTCGGCCAGTACGGTCGCACTGGTTGAAAGGATCGCCCCTGCCCTGGCCCTGAAGCGCTGGACATCCGAGCGGGCCGCAGCCCCTGTGATCCACTTGCTCTGGCCATTAGACAGCGCAGTACGGCCATCAAGGCTCGATGCCAGCTTCAGTTGCACATACGGCATCCCGGTTTTCATCCGCTTGATAAAACCAGGATTCAGCGCTTGGGCATCTGCTTCAAGCAGACCAGTCTGAACTTCGATTCCGGCCACCTGCAGCATCTCGATACCGCGCCCAGCTACTTGCGGGTTAGGATCAACCATCGCGCACACAACCCGTGATACCTTGGCCTTAACAAGCGCTTCGGCACAAGGCGGTGTGCGTCCGTAGTGAGAACAAGGCTCTAGCGTGACATAGGCAGTGGCTCCCCGGGCCTTATCGCCCGCGGCACGCAGCGCAAACACTTCGGCATGCGGCTGACCAGCCTGATAATGGTAACCTTCCCCGACAATGTTATCGCCGTGGGCTATCACACAACCAACGTTGGGGTTCGGAGCAGTTGTAAAACGACCACGTTTTGCCAACTCAATGGCACGCAGCATCATGGCATGATCTATGGGTGAGAACATCTGGCTTAGCATTCACTTGATGGCGTTAGCCGGCAGGTAACTGCCGCTAACACCGCTTACTTCTCTAACTTGGCGATTTCTTCACCAAATTCACGAATATCTTCAAAACTACGGTAAACAGAGGCAAACCGGATATAGGCAACCTTATCCAGTTCCTTCAGCGCTTCCATCACCAGGTTTCCTATCATCTCTGACGGTACTTCACGCTCGCCCGTCGCACGAAGACGAGACTTAATTGTGTTGATGGCACGTTCGATGTCATCAGCACTCACCGGCCGTTTTTCCAGCGCACGCTGGATCCCGCCACGAAGCTTGTCTTCGTTGAACGGGTCACGGTTACCGTTGGTTTTAATCACCCGAGGCATGACTAACTCAGCGGTTTCAAACGTCGTGTAGCGCTCATTACACGCCAGACACTGACGGCGACGACGGACTTGATGGCCGTCTGCAACCAGACGGGAATCGATTACTTTGGTGTCATTTGCACCACAAAAAGGACAATGCATCTTGCCTCCTAAAATTCGTCGACTCAGTGTAACTCATTTCAATCGGTTATTGAGAGTATAAGAATGGTTTTTCTTATTATTCTGGCTGACAAAAGCAAAACGGCACCTTAAGCAGGTGCCGTTTTCTTATAACCAAGTTGTTGCAACCGCATCACAGTTGCAAAAAGACAGGTGCTATTAAGCGTAAACAGGTAGACGCTTACAGATGTCCAGCACCTTCGCCTTAGTCGCTTCAATCACTTCTGGCTTGTCGGTGTTGTCCAGAACATCACAGATCCAGCCTGCCAGCTGCTTGGCTTCTTCAACCGAGAAACCACGACGAGTGATCGCAGGCGTACCCAAACGGATACCCGAAGTCACAAACGGGCTGCGAGGATCGTTCGGTACACTGTTCTTGTTCACCGTGATGTTGGCTTCACCCAAGGCTGCGTCTGCTTCTTTACCTGTGATGCCCTTGTCGATCAGATCAACCAGGAACAGGTGGTTTTCGGTACCGCCAGAGACAATCTTGTAGCCGCGCTCGATAAACTCAGCCACCATTGCCTTGGCATTTTCAACAACGCGTGCCTGGTAGTCTTTAAACTCTGGCTCCATCGCTTCTTTGAAAGCAACCGCTTTAGCCGCGATCACGTGCATCAGAGGACCACCCTGACCACCAGGGAATACTGCGGAGTTCAGCTTCTTGTACAGCTCTTCGCCTTCGCTCGACAGGATCAGGCCACCACGTGGGCCCGCCAGTGTTTTGTGAGTCGTCGTTGTTACCACGTGGGCATGCGGTACAGGGTTCGGGTACACACCGGCAGCGATCAGGCCTGCTACGTGTGCCATATCAACAAAGAAGTACGCGCCCACTTTGTCAGCGATTTCACGCATGCGCTTCCAGTCAACAACCTGAGAATAAGCAGAGAAGCCACCGATGATCATCTTCGGCTTGTGCTCCAGAGCAAGAGCTTCCATCTCTTCGTAGTCAATCTGACCACTTTCATCAATGCCGTAAGGAATGATGTTATATAGCTTACCCGAGAAGTTTACCGGAGAGCCGTGAGTCAAGTGACCGCCGTGTGCCAGGCTCATACCCAATACCGTATCGCCGGCATTCAGCAGTGCCATGTAAACCGCGTTGTTGGCCTGTGAGCCTGAGTGCGGCTGAACGTTCGCATATTCTGCGCCGAATAGCTGACAGGCGCGCTCGATAGCTAGCTGCTCAGCCTTGTCGACATACTCACAACCGCCATAGTAGCGCTTGCCCGGATAACCTTCGGCATACTTATTCGTCAGCTGAGAACCTTGCGCTTCCATTACACGTGGGCTGGTGTAGTTTTCAGAGGCAATTAACTCGATGTGCTCTTCCTGACGCGCAGTTTCTTCCTGAATGGCTGCAAAAAGTTCTGCGTCATAATCGGCAATATTCATGTCGCGTTTTAGCATCTGTATCTCCTGACTCAGATTGTTCTCGTACTAATTGACAGAAGTACCTGAAAAATTCAGATCCTTGTGTGAATCGGTGGTAATCATAAATCTTCGGTGCGTATCGAAAAATCATAAAGCTAGGCCCCGCCTAGACGCAAACGTTTTCGTTACACCTGTATATATTGCGCCATCTTACAGAATTTGATCTAAATCAGATAGTCCTCAAGGCACTTTTTCTTATTAGTTCTGCATGTTTATTTTCAATGGCCGCATGAATTGTTTTCATCTTGATGAATCAATCACCATTACAATTCATGCTAGTTGCATCATATTACAAGTGAATCTGAAAATTAATATTTTACGATCGCGTAAATTTTATC
>NZ_JAKRFQ010000353.1 GCF_022347985.1 Photobacterium sp. OFAV2-7 | reverse complement strand
AGCCGAACGACACGCTTTCCAGCCTGCGCTTTGTCGACCAGGATCTGGTTGATCTGGTCTTGGGGGACACAGTGGTAGTCTAGCTTCTTACCGACATAAACCATCTCTGCATTTTCATTCGCCAATGCGAGAATCTCTGCAGATACAAGACGATCGTAAACCACGACATCAGCTTGCTGGATCACGCGGTGCCCTTTGACGGTAAGTAAGTCTGGATCACCCGGCCCTGCACCAACAAGAGAAACAAAACCGCTGTTTAACGATGTGTGATTGGTCATAGCAACGCCTATTAAATTTAAATATACCCAAGTAACCTCAAGATGCGTGCTTCAGCGAGAATTACTTGGCTTGCAGGCACGGCACCAATTTGAAGATCTAGTGGCTCTAAATCAAGAATTGGTAACAAAGGCTGGGAGCCAAGTAAACTCGCCCTCTGGGAGCTTGTCACTGACCCTATTTCAGCGTCAAATAACTTGGAAAGAGAACACTATTACGCTTCGTTATTTTCCTTGAACTAGAGCCAGTGACAGAGCTCTGAATACAGCATCTTGAAGTCACTTGGGTATACAAAAAAGTAGAACTCGGGAAACTATCCTAAGGAGTTATTACTTTTTATAGCCAAAACAATACAATAGATGGCGAAAGTTAAGACTGGCCCTGCACTGTCTGGCAGGGCCCAATTAGGTGATTATTTAGTGCTAAATGCAGGTTCTGCGTGAATCTCTGCATCGTTTTCTACGTCGATGGCAGGTGCTGTTTTAGCATGAGTCAGGTACAGCGGCACACAGGTAAATAGAAGACCACCAACCAGGTTACCCAGCACAGTCGGGATAAGGTTCCAGTTCAACCAAGTCGCAACACCGAAGTCTGCGCCTAGCATCATACCCAGTGGGAACAGGAACATGTTCACTACTGCGTGCTCAAAGACTAGCGCGAAGAAGATGAAGATTGGTAGCCACATCGCTGCAATTTTGCCTGCGACAGAGCGAGCTGTCATGTTACCAATAACACCCAGACAAACCATTAAGTTACAAAGAATGCCTTTAACGAATACGGTGATCCAGCCATCCACTCCATGCTCGGCGTAACCCACAGTACGTGCTGTGGCGGCGGCAATGAATTTCTGACCGACTGCGCCTGCTTCTACGCTGAAGTTCATTGTGAACGTTAGGGCAACAAGGAAGGCAACAAGCAGTGAACCGATAAGGTTACCCAGACCAACATAGCCCCAACAGCGTAGGATGCGGCTCCAGGTGATACCTTTACGATTTTCGAATTTAGCCAGTGGTGCAAGACCGAAAACACCCGTCAGCAGGTCATAACCCATCAGGCTAAGAATACAAAAGCCGACCGGGAAAACTAGTGCGCCAACAATACCGACACCGGTTTGTACGATGGTTGTAATGGCAACCACAACGGCCAGAGAAAGAATAATACCTGCCATCATGCCACGTAAGACCAGGTCACGCGTCGATGTGCGTACTTTCGCTTCGCCAGTGTCGATCATTGTCTGAACGAATTCAGCAGGTTTGTTGTAAGACATAATATTCCTTATTATCAAAAGTTTAAAAATTAAAAGTTAAGATTGAATAGACAAAGGCTCCCTGCATCTCACTTTCCTCTCCGAAAAAATCCGGCCCGGAGCAAGAAGCCTTTTAGCTATTAAATCTCTGTGATTGTTACCGGCGATGGTTACCTTAGGCTGCGATTTCTACCTTGCTGCCGGTAACACGCGCTTTAAACGCTTTGATATTGAAGCGCTCATCTTCCATGCACGCGCCAGTGGCCAGGTTGAAGCGCTGTTTCTTTAGCGGGCTGGCTACCCAAAGCTCGCCCTGATGCTCGCAAATCAGGCCACGTGATAACACGTTCGAACGCGCAAATGGATCCATATTGCTGATGGCAAAAACCTGCTCTGAATCGCTTGGGCGGAATACCGCTACCTGCTGTCCATTTATCAGTGCACAAACACCGGTTCCCGGGGCGATGTCGGTGATATCGCAAACTTGTTCAAAAGCCATGATTAGTTCTCCAGTTCCACGTGTAGGATGTCGCCTTTAGCTTCAGGGTGTTTTTCGGTGAACGTTGCCGGGCGGTGCTGGTCACGCTCAGAGACAAACACGACGTTATCGTCACGCAACTCTGAGTTGATGAAGTGAGCAAAGCGAGTCAGTTGTGATTCGTCTTCAATAGTGTCTTTCCACTCACAGCGGAATTCGTCAACCAGGCGGGCAACATCGGCTTCCAGCTGCGCATTGATGCCAAGTTTGTCTTCGATGATCACTTCACGCAGGTAGTCCACTCCGCCTTCCATGTTATCCATCCATACCGATGTGCGCTGAAGCGGCGCAGCCGTACGGATATAGAACATCATGAAGCGGTCGATGTATTTGATCAGTGTTTCCTGATCCAGGTCGGTGGCCAGAAGGTCGGCATGGCGAGGCTTCATACCGCCGTTACCGCAGACATACATGTTCCAGCCTGCATCTGTGGCGATGATGCCCAGATCTTTGCCCTGTGCTTCAGCACATTCACGGGTACAGCCTGATACACCAAACTTCATCTTGTGAGGAGTACGGATCCCTTTGTAGCGGTTCTCGATATATGAACCCAGCCCGACAGAATCCTGTACGCCGTAACGACACCAGGTCGAGCCAACACAGGTTTTCGCCATACGCAGCGCTTTTGCGTAAGCCTGACCAGTTTCGAATCCTGCGTTGATGAGCTTGCGCCAGATCTCTGGCAAGTCATCTTTCTGGGCACCGAACAAACCGATTCGCTGGGCACCTGTTACCTTGGTGTACAGGTTGTATTCCGCTGCGACGTTAGCCAGTTCTGCCAGCGCCAGTGGTGTGACTTCACCGCCTGCCATACGTGGAATAACAGAGTAGGTGCCGTCTTTCTGGATGTTACCCAGGAAGTTGTCGTTGGTATCGTGCAGCTTAACTAGTTGTGGCTTGAGGATATGTTCACCCCAGCAAGACGCCAGAATCGAACCAACTAGAGGTTTACACACTTCACAGCCGTAACCCTTGCCGTATTTTTCCAGCAGTTCGTCGAACGTCTTGATTTCTTCAACGCGGATCAGGTGGAAGAGCTCTTGGCGCGAGTAGGCAAAGTGTTCACAGACATCGTTTTTCACTTCGATACCGGTTTTTGCCAGTTCAGCGTTCAAAACAGAGGTAACCAGAGGGATACAACCGCCACAACCTGTACCGGCACCGGTAACAGCCTTGATGTCGGCCATTGTGTGGTGACCGTCAGCAACCGCTTGGGCAATCTTGCCTTTGGTAACGTCAAAGCACGAACAGATAACGGCACTGTCAGGGAGTGCGTCCGGGCCTAGTGCTGGTTTTTCAGCGCCAGCATGCGCAGGCAGGATCAGCGTGTCAGGGTGCTCTGGCAGGTCGATTTCGTTCAGCATCAGCTGAAGCAGGTCGCCGTAGTCAGAGGTGTCGCCAACCAGTACGGCACCCAGCAGTTTCTTACCGTCTTCAGAAACGATGATGCGCTTATAGACTTCTTCGTTTTCGTCAAGGTAGACATAGCTCTTGCTATTAGGCGTGCGACCATTAGCGTCGCCGATACTGCCTACTTTAACGCCGAGCAGCTTGAGTTTGGCACTCATGTCAGCGTCTTCGAATGCATTTTCTTCGCCAATCAGGTGGCTGACAGCAACCTGGGCCATTTTGTAACCCGGTGCGACCAGGCCGTAGAATTTTTCATTCCATGAAGCACACTCACCAATGGCGTAGACATCTTCGTCAGAGGTGATGCACTGATCGTCGATAGCAATACCACCGCGACGACCGGTAGCCAGTCCGCACTGCATGGCTAGCTTGTCTTGAGGACGAATACCGGTTGAGAAAACAATGAAATCAACTTCTAGCGAGGTACCGTCTGCAAAGTGCATGGTGTTGCGGCCATTGGTGCCTTCCGCAACAATCTCTTTGGTATTTTTGCCGGTATGAACGTTCACGCCGAGCTTTTCGATTTTCTTGCGAAGCTGTTCACCGCCCTGAGGGTCTAGCTGCTCGGCCATTAGCACAGGAGCAAACTCGACAACATGGGTTTCTACGCCGAGTGCTTTAAGGGCGCCAGCTGCTTCAAGGCCAAGCAAGCCACCGCCAACAACTACACCACTTTTGCTGCGTTTTGCTGTTGCTTCGATGGTTTTGAGATCTTCGATGGTGCGGTATACGAAGCAGTCTTTGCTTTCATTGCCTTTGATTGGTGGAACCCAAGGGTAGGAGCCGGTGGCCATGATGAGCTTGTCGTATTGAACTTCGCGACCTGTGCTGGAGTGGATGATTTTTTGAGCGCGGTTGATGGTAATAGCACGTTCACCGACAAGAACCTTGATGCCATGTTTCTCGTAGAAACCTTCTTTGACCAATGAAAGTTCTTCGGCAGTGTGGTGGGAGAAATACGAAGACAGGTGAACCCTGTCATAAGCTTTTCGTGGTTCTTCACAGAAAACTGTTACTTCATAGTTTTCCATGTCTGCTTTATCGACTAGTTCTTCGATATAGCGATGGCCGACCATACCGTTACCGATAATCGCCAATCTGACTTTGCTCATAAGATCCTCTTAACAACAGGCGTTAATTCTGTGGCAATAGTAATAAGTCAGGTTGTGAATAAATATGACGTAAATCAACTACGACTTTGAATACCCCCAAAGGGGTATGCAATTAAAAATCAATGGCTTACGAGTTTGTGGTTGATTTTAATGTACATGTTGTGAAGGAATATTACATCTTTATGGCTGCTATAATCTTGAAAAAATATGCAATTTGTTCAATTAGGGGAGAAAGGAATGGTTGCTCGGATTTAGCCCTTGTAAAACGGATAAATGATGCCATATGAAATAATCAGCGAGCCTGTTTTGAGATGGGTTATTGGGAGGGTTATTT
>NZ_JAKRFQ010000352.1 GCF_022347985.1 Photobacterium sp. OFAV2-7 | reverse complement strand
AAAATCAGGTGCTCATTGCGATGCTCCACCTGTTAGAAGGGGAGCGACATCTGGCGGGGGAGACCTTGGGAAGAACAATGTTACCGATGGCTGATGCGTTAATTCCTGTCAGCGAACAATTGATCAAGGAACTCAATCATGGTTGATCCTGTCGCCCCGCTACAATCATCATTTGTGTTACCGCAACAAAGTGTTTCCAGTGTGAATTTGGAGCAATTGTTCACCCAACAGCTTGAGCAAAGCACCCAGCCGATGGGTGATGCAATGGTTGAGGGAATTCAGACAATTCGCAACGATTTGGACGTTCAGGCTGAGCAGATCCAGAGCCGCCTGAACGACAACCCGGAAATGTCTCTGCATGATTTGATTCAGGTCCAGATGGACTTGTCGCGTCTGGTTTTGGTTGAGGAAACGCTGGCCCGCTCCGTTAGCAAATCGAGTCAGAACATAGATACCCTGTTAAAGAGCCAATAGTTATGTCAGCTGTTTCTTTTCTTGCTCCTCGATGGCTCCGATGGTTGTTGATCGCATTGGTTGTCTGCCTTTTACAGGGGTGCAAAGACAACCTGTATTCCAACCTTTCCGAACAGGATGCCAACCAGATGTTGGCGCTGCTGCTTAACCATGGCGTCGATGCCGAAAAGCAGGGAGCCAGCAGCGATACTATTAGCCTGAAAGTCGAGAAGACGCAGTTTGCCTATGCGGTTGAGCTGCTAAAGCAAAATGGTTATCCGCGCGAGCGGTTCTCCACGGTAGAAGACTTGTTTCCGCAAGATGGGTTGGTGGCAACACCCACCCAGGAAAAAGCGCGTTTTGTTTATGCGCTGTCGCAGGCACTGGCTGAAACTCTCAACCAGATTGATGGGGTGATCAGTGCCAGAGTGCATTTGGTGGTACCGGAAACCGTCAGGGGAGCAACGCTGAAGCCTTCATCGGCGGCCGTGTTCATCAAACATGCGCAGAACACAGATGTCGGTCAGTTGATCCCGCAGATCAAAAGCCTGATCCAGAACAGTATCGAAGGGCTTAAGTACGATGATGTTCAGGTTGTAATGGTTGCCTCGCAGGTCTCGGCGCAGCTGTTAGCACCAGTAGTTGCAGAAAATCTGCAGCCGACGCCAATGGTGCTATACGGTTTGATCGGGTTGCTTGGCACCATGATGCTGGTACTCATTGGCGTTATGATTTGGCAAAGAAGGCAGCAAAAGCGACGCGATCTGGAGGTGCTTGAGCGTGTTACTCAGAGCCAGTGATACAGAGCAGCAGTTGGTAGTGAAGCATTGTTTATGTTTGCATCAAGTGATTCACCCTACTCAAATAGCAGCAGCACTTGCTGAACTCGGATTAACGAAAGCAGAACTGCCTGATAGTGAAGGCTCTGAGTCGGTTAATGCGGGCTTAAATAACAGCCAGTGGTGGACAGAGGAGCTATCAGCGCCTCAGCAAGCCTGGCTCAATCAGGGGCTGCTTGAGCACTTTGGTTTGATCCCGCTGTTGTCCGAACTGGCTCCGCTGCAGTATTGGGCGCTATTACCGTGGCAGGTACTTGAAGAGGTGCTGACTCTCTGGAGTGCCTGGTTTCACCTTGATGCGATTACCAGGATTATCTGTCGAAATGATCTGCAAGTAATCAGAGATAATCTGGGCAATGATTACGACTGGCTGATGGCGCATGGGCGGCTGCATCCTGCCAATCCACACCCTACAGAGTTATCGAGCCACTCTCATTCCTCGTTCTCCTGGCTCTCCAATCTTGCCAGGCGATCTCGTTCAAAATCTGCCAGGGATTTAGGTTCAAGCACAGCTCCAAATTCAATTACAGCATTGAATTGGCAGCAGGAAAAAGCGCGAACACGAAATTTGATAGTGGGAAAGCTAACTCAAGACTGGCCTGAAAGCTGGCGGTGGCTGTTGCAACTGAAGCTCCCGGTTTGTTCGGAAAAGGAATCTATACCTCCATCTGCATTTTCATCATTGTCGATAAACATGGCAACCCTGAAAGTTCTCTCTCTTAGCTTAATGGTTTGTCTGCAAAGGAAATCCCCTGAATGGTACGAGTGGTTAAAACGGTTTCAGTCCTGATGTCGGCAGGAGTGGGAAATAAAATCATAACGGCATCGGAGCTTGAGCAGCACCAACAGGCAGAAGAAATACTGGCGTCTGCACATACGCAAGCAGAGGCGATTATTGCCGAAGCGCAGTCAAAGGCTGAGGAAATGCTCGAGCTGGCAAAAAAGGAAGCCGAGGCCAGACAAACCATCGTCGTTCTTGATATCGAGCAGCAACTGCGAGAATGCTGGAAAGAGACTTTGTCGGCATTGGAATCCGAGCTGGCCGGCATAGTCAAAGAGGCTTTGATGACGATGACCAGTCAATCCCCAGAAGCCGATCAAGTCAGATCATTGGTCAACCTCGCTTTGAAGGAAATGCAAGACAACCAGAATGTGATAGTACGGGTGCCTACTGAGCACATCAGCGTAATTGCCCATGATTTTCCCGATATTCAGTGCGAAGGGGCTGACCATTTACACAATGCGTGTGAAGTTGAAATTGGTGACCAACTGTTGGTGGCATCGATGGCACATCTTATCGAACAGCTTGAGACCCGGCTTTCAACGGCATCGCAATAGATGATAACAACAAGAAGAGGTAACTATGAACAAAGAAGCATGGCAAAAAGCGTTGACCGAAGTGACGGGAAGTCCTTTGGGGTTTGATGAAAATGATGTGGCATCAATCAATCATCCTTCGCTCTCGCTTACAGTCAATTTCTATTATCGCCCTGATGGCGTCGTGCTCTACAGCCAGGTAGGGATTGTGAGTCACGATCAACAGTTGCGTGAATTACTGGCTGCCAATTGTATGTGGCAGCAGACAAACGGGGCGACCTTATCCGTATTCGAGGGCAATCAGGTATTGCTTGCTTATCTGTTCACCGTCGAGCAAGCACTGCACTGGGCACACCTGTATAACCAGTTTCTACAGGCCGCAGCGTTCTGGGCTGAAAAACTGATTTCACCAGATGAGACGGCTCCTGATGAGGCTTCACCTGATGAGACTGTATCTGCATTCGCTGATCTGACACCATCGACAATCGCCAGCGCGAGTTTCGTTTGATAAGGAGTTTCCATGGTTAATTTCAATGCATCAGCAGTTGTACAGACGCGAGCGCTCGATCAGACGCAACATGTTCAGCAGCAATCGACATCATCAACTCCCGGAGCTATCCCACCACCCGCAACACCATCAACGATACCGAGCCATAACATTACTCAGCCTGCCGACCGGGTGAGCCAATTGTTCTCTGCATCACAGCTCGCGCAGTTCCACCAACTCCCAGAATCCTCGCGCCATTTATTACTCGAAACGCCTTTTCTCAAGCAGCAGCAAGAACCGCTGAGCAAACAAGCCTTTCATCAGGTGATGGCAGCAGCCGGTCAGCTAGAAACATACAAAGGTTCAGACGAGCGACTTCAGTTAACAGCCAATGCACTGTTGGGGAAAACCTATACAGCGGGTGATCAGACGGTTGTAGCCAAAGCACTGGATCACCTCAGCACTCGTGCCTTGCCGACAGAGGCAAAAGCCAATCTTGTCAAGGCGCAACAGGCGGTAAAGAATCTGGCAACCCAGACGGACGCGAAAAGTCACAGCCAGGCCTATGAGGCGTTAAGAGATCTTGCAGCATCAATGCCGAAAAGTGATCCGCAGACGCTTTCTGTTCGCCAGCTTGCCGAGCAAGTAAGAAGTGGCGGAATGGAACAACTGAGAAATGAGTTTAAGCACAGCCTGCAACACCAGTTCCACCATCTGACCAAAGGAGGCACAGAGCGTGCCGTGTCCTTAAAATTTGATATTGGGCCTGCGCTGGGGTTGTTTAACCTCAAGGCGGCATCTGCGACCGTCGGGTTTGGGTATGACGTTAAGGTTACTGGTAACGACGATACCCGGATCCGGGCGTCGCACAAAGGAAGCTTGAGTGTCAATCTGGAAGCTGGAGGCGGTGAAACCCCTGTCAAAGTTGCGCTGAGCGGCAGTCTGGGGCTGGGCAAGACACAGGCATTTGCCAACCTGGACAGTTTCATTGATTACCATGCCAACGACATGCTGGTTATGTTGGCTGGGGAAGGAGCCGGTAAGCTAAAGCATAATTTCAAGGGCATGATCCAGGCGCGCAGGGCGGATGCCCAGATGCGTAATGTGGTTAGCCACAACCAGCAACTGACGAAGCAGTTAATTCAGCAAAACATATTGGGGCAGGGCGATAAGATTCAGGTCAAACCCCGTCAGTCAGCGACGCCGATCACAGCGGTAGGTATGAGTGTCGACGGCAGCGCCTCACTGGAGGCCGGCATTCACGCGTTAGCCAAACTAAAAGGGGCGCTACAGGGTTCTGTTGTTCATACCACCTTTACCAAGCATGCCAACTTGCTTGATACCTTGATGACCGAGCCCAATCGCATTGAGAGTCGGCCCGGTAAGTTCTTCTCGGTATCGGTTCCCTTGAAAGATACGGCTGTGATGGATTTGTCTGATTTTCTCGGTGATCGTCAGACTAAACAAGGCGCGGAGGGAAGGCAGTGGATTCAGGAGACAGAAAATGAGCTGAAGAGACTGTCGACAAAACTAAGCGAGGAGCCGTTCGGCCAGGATCATGACGGGGAGATGTATCAGGACAAACTAGCGGCCAAGCGCAGTGAACTGAAGGATGTCATTGTTGCTCTTAAGCTGGAATATGATTCATACCTTAATGTGGTAAATAGCTATGATGCAGCTCGAAGTGGCGGGGAAAGTGGCGCGATAAAACGCGATCTTGGCCATATTAAGCATGCATTTGAAGGAAGCCGGGGAGCAGAAGGGCGTGGTGAGTATTTAAGGGCGGTAATGTGTACTCATGCCAAGCTGAATCAGGCTTATAT
>NZ_JAKRFQ010000351.1 GCF_022347985.1 Photobacterium sp. OFAV2-7 | reverse complement strand
CAGCTAAATATTGAAGCAAACCTATCGTTCACTATAATGGCCACTTGTACGCCATAGTGTTATTGAGCTATCTATCATTGTCAATTTTGGTTTTGAGTAACGAGATACAGCGCAACTATGAGTCATGTTTTAAGTTGCCGAGGTTGTTTTGACCTTTCAGACAGCATTTTGTAATGTAAGCGGCTAAATTTGAGAGGCAGATTTCTGCATCAGAGAAGTTATTTGAAAGAGTTAAGATTATATGGATGATTTTTCCGCGCTAGGCGAAAAGTTGAAAAATACCCGCAACAAAATGGGCCTGAGCCTCAGTGAGGTTTCTTCCAGGACCGGGGTAAGCAAAACCATGCTCAGCCAAATAGAGCGTTCGGAATCAATGCCAACTATTGCCACAGTCTGGAAAATAGCCAATGGCCTCAAAATGAAACTTGAAACCCTGCTGGGTAATTCAAATACACTCTATGATGTAAAAAGCATCGACGATATGATCCCTATAAAGGATAACGATGGTCGCTTTATCATCTATAGTATCTTTCCGTTTTCACCGACCAGTGGGTTCGAGGTATTTTACGGGATCTTTAAGCCCGGATGTAACTACTCTAACCCAAACCATGAGAACAGCAGCACTGAGCAACTTTTTGTATCACAAGGAGAACTTGAACTCGTTGTCGGCAAAAACACCTATAGCATCAAAGCGGGTAGTTCTATCTCATTCGACTCAAGAGAAGAGCACAGATATATTAATCCCGGCGAAGTAGACGCTAACGTACTCATCATCGTCAACTATGAATAGTGCCATGCACTTTACCCTTCCGTTTTAGAGTACTCATAGAGCTATGAGTACTTGTGTGAGTGGGTATCGCGGTGATACCCAAGCTCTATCAGCACTCTTAACCGGAATGCTTTTGATACCAGGCAAGCATCTGCTCAGGATTTTCTGAGAAATAAGTATAGCCATGGAATCTTTGAGTGGTTCCCCCGATCCAGAACAGTTCTTTTTCCGTTGCCGAAATTGCTTCAAAGATCCTATATACATCATCGGAATAGGTAAAAGAGTCATCCTTAACTTGTGCAACGAAAGTTGGAACATTCACGAATGGTGCATCTAAGATTGGCGATGAGTCTGAAATACTGAAACCCCAGATCTCACGATATTTTTCTTCAAAGACCTTGTATCCACGTTTGGTCATTCGCATATTTTTACATAAACGCCTTACTAACGCATCACCGGAAATCGGCTGAATCAACATCATGGACTTCACACCTTCAAACACTTCCGGCTGTTTTCTCATCGCAACCAAAGTTGCGTTCCCGCCCAAGCACATGCTATGCAGGTGAATTTCCATTTCTTTGGTTTCTTCCCTGCTGCGCACATAGTTTAGTGAGCCTATCACATCCTTGTATTCGAAGAAGTTGGGGTTGTATGCACCATTCTGAGCCGGAGCACTGAAACCATGGTTTCGCAGATCGTAGGCCAGAATATTGTATCCAGCTTTATGCAGTGCCTTATATTTAGGTAAGAAATTTACCTCAAACCCTCCGGCTTTGTGCCACGGCTTAATATGACCAGCGTAACCGTAGCGATTGCCCGGAGAGAAATGATTACATATAACAACCTTATCAGACTTTTCTTTGGCCGGTATATACCAGCCCTCCAGAACAATACCGTCGGCTGCAGAGAACGAGACATCTTCATAATCCATCCCGTATTCATCCGGGCGTCTCAGAATTGGTGTTCTCTGAGTTTGAGCAATCATCTTAACTACTTTAGTCATTAGAAATTCGGTAATCATCGTACGGCCTCTTATCCTATCTGAAATATCTTGTAACCAGCCCGGAATACTTGAAGGCTCATTGGTTATTCGATGTATTACAAACTACCCAGATAAGAAAAAAGTCACGTATATATATCCTCGCAATACGTATACATTTCCAAAATAACATTTCCCAAGATGTATACATCTTTCCGGAATATGTATACGTGGGACACTTGTCCGCCTCTTTATAATGGCCTCATCACAAGCGCTTTACTGTTTGTAGCGAAAAGCTAATTCCAATATCGACCTAAGAGGTGAACATGAGTAACAAGACTGTACTAATCACAGGGTGTAGTTCCGGATTTGGTCGCCTTGCAACCAAGACCTTTCAGAAAAATGGTTGGAATGTCATTGCAACCATGCGTTCATCCGAAAAAGAAACTGAACTTACCCAACTAAAAAACGTGTTGGTCACTACTCTGGATGTAACCCGGCAGGAAACCATCGATGATGCTGTTGCAAAAGGTCTTGATACCTTTGGTAGTATTGATGTTCTGGTCAACAACGCCGGTTTTGGCGGCCATGCTATGTTCGAGCAGTTTACTGAAGATCAAATTGAATCCATGTTCGATACCAACGTCTATGGTCCGATGCGTGTTGCCAGAGCCGTTCTGCCACACTTCAGAAAGCAACGCTCCGGCTGCATAATCAATGTGACATCCATGGCTGGTGAAATTGGCCTTCCATGTACCACCACTTATTCAGCCAGCAAATTCGCCATGCAGGGATGGTCAGAGGGACTCGCAATGGAACTGGTGCCTTTTAACATTAAAGTACACACCATTGCACCAGGAGCCTTTGGTACAAACTTCAACGAAGCTACCAATAACAACATCACTGCTGGAGATGAAGAGCTTCAGAAACAGGCACAGAAAGTTGCTACGCATTTTGTTGAGTTAGCAGCTCAAATGCAGCGCCTTGGCGGCAAAGATGCCGATCCGCAAGATGTCGCCGATATCATCTATCAATGTGCAACTCAACCGATGCCAATTCACAATGCGGTAGGCGCGGATGCTGCAATGCTGCTTGATATGAAGCTTTCTCTGCCTCGGGAAGAGTTCTTGCAAAAGATGCAGGAGATGCTGTTGCCAAACTAACGACAGCCTCCTGAGTTGGCTCATTGCTATGGGCCAACCGTTATAAATATATTGGAGAATAACTCTATGCCTCTACTCTCTTCTGCCACCCTAATGACGGCATCCGCATCATTTAGTGCTATGTTAGGCGCTAAATCTGTCCATACAGAAATCAACATTCCGGCCTCTCCCGATAAAGTCTGGGAAGTACTGGTTGATGTTGAAAACTATCCTGTATGGAACCCGGTATTTACACTTGTAGAAGGCAAACTTGAGGAAGGCGCGAAAGTTACCTATCTGGTACAGGAGTCTGAGGAAAAATCAGCAAAGATCCCGGCCAAGGTAATAACCTATCTTCCGCACAAACTCTTAAACCAAACAGGTGGCTACTGGGGGATCCTTACCTTCGACCATACCTACCGGTTAGAGCCGATAAACATCGGAACCCGAGTTATCATCCATGAAGATTACACCGGAGTCTGGGTGAACTTCTGGGACCCATCAAGCGTGGAAGAACAGTACAAAAAGCTGGCAGTTTCACTGAAAAAACGGGTAATCGAGATAAACTAGTATGCACCAACTGATAAAAACTCAGGCTGCGATGAACGATATTATCCAGATTTCCAGTATTTCCCAGGTCCATGAGGCTCTTGGCCTACCGGCACCAAGACATCCTTTGGTATCTCTGATCCAAATAGACAAAACAATCACTGAGTATGATTACGGTGATTTTACTTACGTCTACGGTTTTTATCAGGTAGCACTTAAATCCGGTATCGCAGGAGATATTATGTATGGCCGAAATCACTACGATTTCGCGCAGGGAAGCATGATATTCACGAAACCCGGCCAGGCTCAGAGCTATGCCAATACCAGTGAACTTGAAGGGGAAACCGGCTGGACCCTCTTGTTCCATCCCGATTTAATCCGACGTTCGGATTTGGGACGAAATATTGAAACGTACTCGTTCTTTTCCTATGAAACACATGAGGCACTGCATGTCTCTGAACATGAGAAGAAGGTGCTAACGGATTTGGTCAACCAAATCGAAATAGAATACAGTGGCAATATTGATAAGCACACCCAAAAACTGATTGTGTCAAACATAGAGCTTATTCTGGACTACTGTACTCGCTTTTATGACCGACAGTTTTATCTGCGCAGCAATCATAATCTAGATATGGTTAGTAAGCTTGATAAGCTGATTAAGGACTACTTCGATTCGGAAAAAACACTGGAACGAGGCCTGCCATCGGTAAAGTATTTTAGTGAAGCAATGAATATGTCCTCGTCCTACCTAAGTGACATGCTAAAGAACGCAACCGGCAGAAACGCACAGCAGTATATTCAGGATTACCTGATCGAAAGAGCCAAAAACCAGCTGCTGGGCACAAAAGAGCCAATCAGCCAGATCGCTTACGGACTCGGCTTTGAGTATCCACAACACTTTAGCAAGCTGTTTAAATCCAAAGTTGGTATGAGCCCACTTGAATACCGGAAGATAAACTAAGAAGTGAGATTCACCTATCCCCTACGCCCATACATACCTTGAAAATTAGGAATATGCTTTTCCCATATCGGAACATCATCACCGACAATGGTTTTGAGCGTATCAATGAACAGCTTAGTTTTGATGGGGGCATCTCTGTGTGGGTATACAGCATAAAAAGTACCGAAGTCGTCTAATTGCAGCTGCGTCATTATCGGGACAAGTTTGCCCTCCAGGATTTCATTATCAATCATCTGGGCGGTAACCACAGCGAGCGTGTTCCCCGCTACCGCACTTTTCGTGACCATTTCGACATCATTCACTTTATAGGTCACCTTCAGTTGAAAGTGCTTGCTCTCGTTGTTGTCATCCAGATACCTGAATTTATCTATCAAGAGCCCTGGCGCGGCGTAGGCTGTCGCAGGTAAAGACTCCAACTGTTCAACCGTGTTGATCTCTCCATGCTTTTTGATAAATGCGGGAGATGCCACAATCAATAACCTGTTTCGCGCTATTTTTCTGATAATCAGACTGGAGTTTTTCGGCTTACCAATACGAAAGCCAATATCAAA
>NZ_JAKRFQ010000350.1 GCF_022347985.1 Photobacterium sp. OFAV2-7 | reverse complement strand
AGCCGGCGCGATGAGACTATGTGCAGATGCTGCAAAAGGGAGTGTTATGAAGCGAGTCGATGAAGAGTGGGAAGCGGCGTCGTTGGCCGGGTTGAACAGCGTGCTGACAAAGTATCGTCAGCCCAAGCAACCGGTAGAGGCCAAGGCAGAAGTGACTGCGCCACCGGAGAAGGTTACTGACGCAGAGATTGGCGGTATTGATATCCTCGAGATTGAAGATGCCTGCCAGGCGCTGTGGAAGGCTAGCATCTTTGCCCGCACAGGCATGGGCTGTACTGGTCCGATAGTGTTAGTGGCGAGAGACGATTTGGAGCAGGCACGGGCACAGTTAACCGAAACTAAGTTTATCGGTTAATGGTGACAGTCGCCAAAACCTCCAGCCAGTCACCTTCGATGGCAAGAGAAGTCACACACTAGGAAATTCGCGAGCGCGAAATTGGCAGCATCGAGAGTAGCGCTATTACCGTCCGTTACTAAGGATATAGAGATGACAGAAACAGTAGTGCGTCTTACGCAGATGACCAAAAAAGCTGGGTGAGCGGCGAAAATTGGCCCTAAGGCCATGGCGCAGGTTCTGCAGTCCATTTCACCCCTATTTCCCGAACAAGCGTATCCCGATCTGATGGTTGGGTTGACGGTAAGTGATGATGCTGCCGTCTACAAAATTACTGATGATGTTGCCGTCATCCAGACATTGGACTTCTTTACTCCAATAGTCGATGACCCGTATGACTTTGGCGCCATAGCTGCTGCAAACGCACTCAGCGATGTTTACGCCATGGGCGGCCAGGTAACATTGGCAATGAACATCTTTTGTGTTCCGAGTGATCTTCCCCAGGAGATCGTTGGCCAAATCCTCAAAGGCGGTGCGGAGAAAGTCCGTGAGGCCGGAGCGGTGTTGGTCGGTGGTCATACCGTCGAAGACGATGAACCGAAATTCGGTTTGTCGGTAATGGGTACAATCCATCCTTCTAAAGTGCAAACCAAAGCTGCTGTAGACAGCGGCGACGTTCTGGTACTCACCAAGCCGATTGGTACCGGCTTAATTTCAACCGCAGCAAAACGGGGTAAGGCAAGTCAGCAGGCTATCCAGGCCTCAACCGACAGCATGAAAAAGCTTAACCGCAAGGCTGCTGAAATTTTCGCCCGGTATCCAGTAAAAGCCTGTACCGATGTAACGGGTTACTCGCTCCTCGGCCACGCCTTGGAAATGGCAGAAAAGAGCGATGTATGCATGCACTTTAACGCAACCCAGGTGCCATTCCTGATCGAAGCCGAAGACTACGCAGCCCAGGGGCTATTCCCCGGTGGTGCCAAGCGTAATCTGGATGCCTATCGAGACGAGATTGAGTTCGCACCGGATCTTGATGAAAGCTGGCAGCGCAAGCTCTGTTGTCCGGAAACCTCCGGCGGCTTGCTGGCAGCGGTACCCAAAGATTGTCTGGACGCTTTATTAACTGAATTTAGCAATAGTGAAGAACCATGTTGGGTTGTCGGGTACGCCGAGGAAGGAGCCGGCATAAAAGTCAGCTAGTTAACGCGAACCTCATTGTTATTAGGTTCAATATCTGCATCGAAAGTGCTCATTTATGTTCATAAACTCCGCGCTTTCTCTTTGCTCTTGAGCCTAATACCTTCGAGGTGAACGTTAGACTTTTTAAAGGATTACCCATCCCAATTGACGCTTGTTTGGAGATATAAATGAAACTCGAACTAGGCAATATTCATGTTCGTGATTTGGCTTTCGGGCCAGTGAGCGAAGTAAAAGAAAATACTGTGGTGATTGAACAGCAAGCACTTTTGAACCACCTGTGCGAACTGGATCACCGTATCCGCTCGATTGAGCTATCAATCGCAAAACCAGGCGACAGCATCCGTATCATGCCGGTTAAAGATGCTATCGAGCCACGAGTTAAAGTCAGTGGTGGTGGCGACATCTTCCCTGGCCGTCACTTAGGCGAAGAAGCAATGGTTGGTGAAGGTCGTACGCATGTGCTGAAAGGCATGGCGGTGATCACTACCGGTGAGGTCGTTGGTTTCCAGGAAGGTATTCTGGATATGAGCGGCCCGGGTGCACAATACACACCATTCTCTTCAACCATGAACCTGGTTATCCAGTGTGAAGTCGATGACACATGTAACCAGTACGACCACGAAGGTGTCCTACGTCTGGTTGGCCTGGAAGCGGGTCGCTGGATTGGTAAGCTGGCTGCAGATGTTGAGCCGGACGAAATCCAGACATACGAAACCAAGCCACTGCTAGAGCAGGCTGCCGAGTATCCTAACCTGCCAAAAGTAGGCTATGTCTATATGCTGCAGAGCCAGGGTCTATTGCACGATAGCTACTACTACGGCGTTGATGTGAAAGGCATGCTTCCGACACTGATGTACCCAACAGAAGTGATGGATGGCGCAATCATCAGTGGTAACTGTGTATCTGCCTGTGACAAGAACACCAGCTATGTTCACCAGAACAGCCCGGTGATCTACGATCTTTACCGTCACCATGGTTCGAAGTACAACTTCATGGGCGTTATCGTCACTAACGAGAACGTTACTCTGCGTGATAAAGAACGTTCATCTAACTTCGTTGTTAAGCTTGCTAAGCAAATGGGCTGGGATGCAGCGATTGTCAGTGAAGAAGGCTTTGGTAACCCTGATGCCGACCTGATGATGAACTGTGCCAAGCTAGAGGCTGCGGGTATTCAGACTGTCTTGCTGACTGATGAATATGCAGGTCAGAACGGTGAGAGCCAGTCATTGGCAGATTCACACGAAAGTGCGAACGCTGTTGTGACTAACGGTAATGCCAACCAGCTAGTGACACTACCTGCAATGGACAAAGTGATCGGTCACGACCGTTATGCAGATATGGTTGCTGGTGGCTTCCAGGGTAGCTTGCATGAAGATGGCTCTATCACGGTTGAAATTCAAGCGATTCTTAGCGCAACCAGTGAACTTGGTTACCATCACCTCACCACTAAAGCAAGCTAAGCGAGGATACTCACATGACATTGAAAGTAGTTTATTACTTGAACCAGTTCTTCGCCCAGAAAGGTGGTGAAGAGATGGCCCACACTCCAATGGAGGTGGTTGAAGGTACAGTAGGTGTTGGTTCTCAAGTGAACACAATGCTACAGGACAAGGCAGAAATCACACATACTATTATCTGTGGTGACTCCTACTTCAACGAAAACGAAAGCCAGTGCTGCCACGGACTGCAAGAAATCCTTACTCAGCTGAAACCGGATCTTATCATTGCGGGTCCTGCTTTCAACGCCGGTCGTTACGGTATGGCTTGTGGTACGGTTGCCAAGGTTGCTCATGAAATGGGTATCACCACCATTTCGGGTATGTACCCTGAAAACCCAGGCTACGAGCTGTTCCGTCAGTATGCGTACATGGTTGAAACAGGTAACAGTGCAGCGAGCATGCGTAAAGCCGTTCCTGCAATGGTTAAGCTGATTAACCGTTATGTAGAAACCGATGGGGAAGTGGGTTCTCCAGAAGAAGCCGGTTACATGCCTCGTGGCATCCGCGTGAATTTCTTTGCAGAAAAACGTGGTTCTGAGCGTGCAGTTGACTTGCTGATTTCCAAAATTGGTGGTCAGGAGTTCACAACTGAATACCCAATGCCTGCGTTTGACCGCGTTGAGCCTCAGCCTCCGGTTGAAATGATGAGCACAGCTAAGATTGCGCTTGTTACTTCAGGTGGTGTGGTACCTAAGGGCAACCCAGACCATATCGAATCTTCAAGTGCATCTAAATATGGCGAATATAGCATTCGTGGTTTGGAAACCTTGACGGAAGAGACTCATGAAACAGCGCACGGCGGATATGACCCAGTTGCTTGCAACCAGGACCCTAACCGAGTTCTTCCAGTCGACGTGTTGCGAGACATGGAACGAGAAGGTGTTATCGGAAGCCTGCATGACATGTTCTACACCACGGTCGGTAACGGTACGGCGGTCGCGAAGGCGAAAGAATACGGCGCAGAGATTGCGATGAAGCTACAGAAGGCAGGGGTGACAGCTGCTATATTCACCTCCACTTGAGGCACTTGTACTCGTTGCGGCGCAACGATGCTCAAGGAAATCGAAAAAGTAATGCCTGTAGTTCACGTTCTAACTGTCGTGCCTATTTCTAAAACGGTTGGTGCAAACCGTATCGTTCCTGCTATCGCGATCCCTCACCCTCTAGGTGATCCAACAATGCAGCCGAAAGAAGAGAAATATGCTCGTCGTCAACTAGTCGAAAAAGCACTAAGTGCACTTCAGACTAAGATTGATGAGCAGACAGTGTTCTAAGTATTAGAAAACGATAGAACAAGAAGCACTGAAGCCAGCCGGTTTACCGGCTGGCTTTTTTAGTTTTTTCGTCCCTACGAAAATTCTTGGTTATTTGTTAACTGTGAGAGTCATTTGCACCGAGTTCTCAACCCCCTCCAACTCCCCCCTTCTGTTAACAGTTGTTGCCAAGTTACAGTTTCACTTAAGGGGGAGAGTTATCCTCTGTGCCTGTAGGTTCTTCATCAGTAGGAAGGTAGTCATCACCGTTAACAGCTGCGACTGTATATGGGTGGTGATAGTTTAACATCAGAGAAAGTCCTTCCCCTCGTTCAATAAATTATTGAGATCGAAAGAGTTTATAAAAGGGGAAGCTAGATGGGGTTGGTCATACCTGGTTCAACGATGACTTAATAACCTGAAGCAGGAGATAGTCGGCAGGTGCAAGGATCCCCGCCATGGCGGGGATAATGATTTGGAGAAAGGGGAGGGCTAGTAAATACCCTTGAAGCCAAGAGAATCGAGACAAGATTTGATCAATTGCAGATCGATAAAACGAAAATCGGTTTGTTGTTTCTCGGGGAAGCGGGTATCAATATCTTCATCGGTAAGAGTCAAGTGTGTTGGGTTGGCTTTGCAGAGCACCTGATAGCGTTCGATGGTTT
>NZ_JAKRFQ010000349.1 GCF_022347985.1 Photobacterium sp. OFAV2-7 | reverse complement strand
CTTTTGTGCTTTGTGGAAAGTCGCGATGTTGTCATAGGCCTGCTTGAGGGCCAGCTTCATTTCGTCGCTGAGGCGTTCTGCTGCCGCTTCCACCTCCAGGCTGCTAACCTTGATTGATTCCGGGCGGATCTTGTCGAATTTTTCGGTCAGCTCCAGCAGGGCTTCATCGCCGCGTTGACGGACATCCGCAATCACGTCAGAGACGATCGCCGTGATATTGGCCCCTTCGGTGATCGCCGGACGCTGGAGCAGGGATTCCTGCTGGTTATCGCTTAAAGATTGCCACACAACCGTCTTCATGGCTTACTCCATCATCTTTTCAATTGGCAGGACAAGGATTGAGCTTGCGCCAAGCTCTTTAAGCTGTTCCATGGTTTCCCAGAACAGGTTCTCTGAGCTGACAAGATGGATGGCAACACGGCTTTTATCAGCAGCAAGCGGCAGCACGGTCGGGTCTTCGGCGCCTGGCAGCAGTGACGTGATTTGGTCCAGGCGATCTGTCGGAGCGTGTAGCATGATGTACTTCGACTCTTTGGCCTGGATAACACCCTGCATACGGGTAAGAATACGTTCGATGAGTGCTTGTTTGTCTTCGCTGAATTCACCCGTACGCTGGATCAGGACTGCCTTGGAGCGCAGAATAACTTCGACTTCCTTCAGGCCGTTGGCCTCGAGGGTAGCGCCGGTTGATACCAGATCACAGATAGCATCGGCCAGGCCTGCTCGTGGTGCGACTTCGACTGAACCGTTTAACATACAAGGGCTGAACTCGACACCCTGCTCATCCATATAGCGCTTGACCAGCTGCGGGTAGGTGGTAGCAATACGTTTGCCTTGCAAGTCTTGCGGGCCGGTATATTGCTCGTCCTTGTCGATGGCAATAGACAGGCGGCAACCACCAAAATCAAGGCGGCGCAGTTTGGTGTAATCGCACGGCTCGTTAAGGGCGGCACGTTCAAGACCGACTTCCTCGAGCTCGTTTTCACCGATGACACCCAAATCGACCACGCCATCCATGATCAGGCCCGGGATATCATCATCGCGTACCAGCAACAGGTCGATAGGCATGTTTTCGGAGTGTACGACCAGGCGCTCACCCATCAGGTTAAATTTAATGCCGCAGCGTTTGAACAGGTCCTGGCACTCTTTGCTCAGGCGTCCTTTCTTTTGAATTGCGATTCGTAGTCGTTGAGTCTGCATCGTTGTGTTCCCTGTATCGATTATTCTTAAAGCCTGAAAACGAAAAAACCCTCGGAAGTGAGTTCTTCCGAGGGTCTGAATTCTGTTATTTCTAATGACCGCTGGAAGAGTTTTTGTCCGTCTTCCAGAGCGAGGCGTATCCTCCCGAAAGACTAGTCAGGATGATGATGGTGATGTAGGTTTACCATTGGGATACGCATATTTATGTACTCTGTTTAAATCGTTATTAACTCGTTGCTTGCTATTCACACTAACCAAGCTAATTTGATTTTGCAACAGTATTTTTACCGAAATATTGATTTATTAAAAAAAGGTAAATAAAACAGGTGCAAACGGCTCAGGACCAGTGAGTTATCGAATGGGTGGGCCTGAGCTGATGATTAATATACCCAAACTACCTCAAGATGCTCGTTTCAGCGAGAATTACTTGGCTTGTAGGCTAGTGGCTCTAAATTAATAATCGGTAACAACGCATAGAAGCCCCTATCTATTTAAAAGAACTGGAACTCGCCCTTTGGGAGTGAGCCAGCGCGCCCATTTCTGTGTCAAATAACGTTGAAAGGGAAAGCCATTCCTACCGTCATTTTCCTTAAACTGAGCGCGCTGGTCTCACTCTGAATCCTGCATCTTGAGGTCGTTTGGGTATAATATGAATTATTTAACATTTGCCGCTAATGGTAGGCATAAAAGTTAAACATAAATATCAAGCAGACCTTTGGGCGGGCGCTTTTTGGATTGTTCCTTGGGGGGATCCTGTTTGTTGTCTTCGCTTTTGGCTTCGACTTTTTGTTTGCGTTCATCAATGAGCGATGCCTGGGTGACTTTCTTTAGCTGTTTATGAGCGTTCAACGGCAGATTGTTGTTGGGATTTATCATGTCATTGCCTCATTTCTTTAGAGAGTTGTGGTCAATTTATCGACAATGAGGTGCCAGGGTTGAGTGTTTTTTGTTCGTTGTGTCTGTGTTGTTAGACAGATTGTGACCTTGGTCAAACTGTTACTGAGAATCGTAACATTTATTCGGACAAGTCGAACAAGCGTAGTGAGTGGGTGAAAGACTGAGTAGAGAAAGCCGGGGTTGGGAGGGGTAAAAAGAAGCCCGACAGCTCGGGCTTCGGACTGGGCTTACCGGTTAGCCACAGCACTTTTTGAACTTTTTGCCGCTACCGCACGGGCAAGGATCATTGCGCCCGACTTTATCGCTACTCGCCGGCGCGGGCGTTACGGGAGCTGGTTCTTCAGCTGGTTGCGGATATTCCCCGTCGATATAAAACCACTGGCATTCCTCGCCGACAGGCTCGCGCAGGAAGCGTGATTTTTCATGAAGACAAAACTCATCCTCGTTTTCTTGGTAATAGGCCTTGAATTCAACATACCCTTCACCATTTTCGGCAACTTCGCTGCTGATAACTTCCAGGCCCAGCCAGTGAGAATGTACTGACTCGGCAATAGCCTCGCGGTATTGCTCTGCTTCGCAGCTTGGGTGGTAGGTGGCAACGACAAAGTCAACAAGACCAAGGACATGCGCACTGTACCTGGCGCGCATGAGTTGTTCAGGGTGCTGGGCTCGTGATGGCTGTTGATGGATGGGCTGGCAGCAAGTTACCAGTGTTTTCTTGCTGCCGCACGGGCATTGCTGGTCTGGCGTAGACATGGATTAATCAGTCGCTGTATGTTCAAAATAAGAAGACCATTTTAAAGACTCCAGATACAGTTCTGCAACGTCTGATTCATTGATTTGGAGTTGTTTGCTCAACAGGCTAACGGCTTCCCACTGGGCTTTGTCATACGCTGTGATTAACTTGAGAATATGCCCCAGCGGACCAGTTTGGTGCACCAGTGCCTGCTGGACTTGCTTATCCAGAGGAAGCAGGGTGATCACCTCTTCTATCGGCTGGTCGAGCAGGGAATCCAGCAGCGAGAACAGTCCGGTCAGGAAGGCCTGGTTCCCGATGATGTCGGTTGCTGCCAGATTACTCAGGCGCTCGCAGAAATGGGCTCGTTGTAGCGACAGGCTATAAAGTGACTGCGGTTTTTTTTCGGTGGCATGGGCTGTGGCCACGAAGGTCACAAATCGCCTCAGGCGCTCTTCACCGAGGTAAACCAGTGCCTGCTTGAACGAGGAGATCGGTTTGGCCCGGGTGTATGTCAGGTTGTTGACATGGCGCAGCAGCTTGTAAGACAGCGAGACATCGGTGGCAATAATACTTTCGACGGTATTAAAGTTTACGTCAGGAAAAGTAATCTCTTTGTACAGGCGCAACGTGGTCAGTGCGCAGGGCGTGAGTGTCTTGCGCTGCAACATTTCCGGCTTGCTAAAGAAAAAGCCCTGGAACAGCTCAAACCCCGCCTCGCAGGCTTCGGTGAACTCGTCGTGAGTTTCCACTTTCTCGGCCAGAAACAGGATCTTGTTCGTCTTGTCTTTATGGTGGCGGATAAAGAAACGGGCCTTGGCAATAGGTACCGTGCGAATATCAAATTTGATGATATGGATATACGGCAGGAAACGCTTCCACTCGGCGCTGGGAACGAAGTCATCCAGCGCAAGGGTATAACCTTTGCTGTTGAGCTCAATAACGGCTTCCAGTAATTCGTCGCTGGGTTCGCAGGTTTCAAGGATCTCGATAACAAAGCTTTTTTTAGGGAACATTAGCGGGGTGCGCTGAATGAGGCTGGTGTAGGGAAAATTGACGAAGGCTTTTTTCCCCGACGTTGCTTCTATTGCCCCCGAGGTAAAGAAATTATCAGCTAACAAACGATTGGTTGCATGTTCGTCACCAACATCCGGAAAACAATTATTAGGGCCATCACGGAACAGCAACTCGTAGCCAACGGTTGCTTTGTCTCTGTTTAAAACAGGTTGTCGAGCAAGATATGAGTGCATGAAGTCTGACGTAATCTATTGATATTCTAATTAATGAGCCGTCCGGCACCAGAGTTTGCTTGGCAGGCGATAAAACGCTTTATCAGGCTGCTTAAAGACAAAATACTATAAATGATGATGGTTTCACAGAGTGCAACCAATAGCAAATCACGTCTGTGACCAGTAGCATAGAATTAATCACTAAGTTAATCCACAATATAGTCCCTTTTGAGAAAATTTTGTGCAAAATATGACGGTCTTTACAGTCATACAAGCTGGATTGCTTGTAGGTGGAGGCGTTTTTGCTGTCATGCTGCTAAATGCGTGGCGCAAGAACCATAAGCAGGAAGCGCAAACGAAGATTTTTCCGATAGGCCTTATTGGTGGCTTTGCCAATTTTTGCGATACCCTCGGGGTAGGTAGTTTTGCTATCAAGACCGCTGGATATAAACAGTTCAAGCTGGTTGATGATAAGCTTCTGCCCGGAACCCTGAACAGTCAGGCGGTGATCGCGACAGTTGCTCAGTCATTGATTTTTCTGACAGCGGTTGATGTTGACGAAGTCACCATGGTGAGCCTGGTGCTGGCTGCCTGCCTTGGGGCAACGGTTGGTGCTCGGCTGGTATCCGGCTGGGATCGCCAACTGATACGGTTGGCGATGAGTGCGGCGTTGCTGGTGGTTGCCACCCTGATGCTCGCCGGTCAGCTGGAGCTGTTTCCGCTTGGCGGATTAGCCCTCGGGCTGAGTGGCTGGAAGCTGGGGGTTGCCATTGCCGGTAACTTCTTGTTCGGGGCGCTGATGACGGTAGGGATTGGCTTGTACGCACCGTGTATGACCATGGTATACCTGTTGGGGATGCATCCGCTGGCAGCTTTCCCGATCATGATGTGTTCCTGTGCG
>NZ_JAKRFQ010000348.1 GCF_022347985.1 Photobacterium sp. OFAV2-7 | reverse complement strand
ACGGTATCTGCTGCTGTTGCCATCCGCGGGTTGAAGTTTTGTGTGGTTCGCTTGTAGAAAACATTGCCTTTGGTGTCGACAACCGAGCCCCGGATCAGGGCAAGATCGGCGCGGATCGGTTTTTCCAGCAGGAAGTCAGTGCCGTCAATATTGATGACCTGCTTGTTCTCGGCGACAAGCGTGCCGAGACCTGTAGGGGTGAGAACACCGCCAAGGCCCGCTCCGCCAGCACGGATACGCTCGGCCAGGGTGCCTTGTGGTACCAATTCGACGTCCAGGGTACCGGTGTTCATCTGGTTACCTGTTTCGGGGTTCAGGCCGATATGGGAGGCGTAGAGCTTGGAAACACGTTTTGCCTTGATCAGTCGCCCGGAGCCTGTTTCAGGCGTACCGGTATCGGTGCTGATCAGCGTTATGTTGCTGATATTGTTTTCTAACAACAGATCAATCAGGCCTTCGGGTGCCCCATTGGCCATAAAGCCACCGATCATAATGGTCATATTGTCATGCAGCAGCTCGGCAATGCCTGACTTTGAAATGGATTTTTTCATTGTGTAATCCTTATATTTTTTGAGTTAGGGACACAGTTAGGCTTGTTGGCAGCGTTTAATAATTACCGCTGTTCCCATTCCGCCACCGATGCACAGTGCTGCCAGCCCATATTGAAGCTCTTGGCGTTGAAGCTGGTAGAGCAGCGTGGTGAGGATCCGGTTACCTGATGCGCCTAGAGGGTGGCCGAGGGCGATGGCACCACCGCTCAAATTGGTTCTTTCGGTGATCCATGCTTGAGAGACATCATGTTGCTCGGATAGCTGTTTGATAACTCCCAGAGCCTGGGCGGCAAAGGCTTCATTGAGTTCAAAACAGTCAATGTCGGAGAGGGACAGGTTGGCTTTTTGCAGTACGTTGGCAATAGCAGGTACAGGCCCTAGCCCCATAACCTGAGGGGATACGCCAGCCTGTGCGTATTCAATTACTTCAGCAATAGGTTGGAGCTGATAGCGCTCAACGGCCGTTCTCGAGGCCAGAATGAGTGCCGATGCGCCATCATTAATACCCGAGGCATTGCCAGCCGTCACGCTGCCGTCTTGCTTGAAGGCCGGACGAAGGGCTTGTAGACCTTCCCTGGATGAATTGGCTTTCGGGTATTCATCCAGTTCAACCATGTACTGTTTTCGGCGTGAGACAACAGAGACAGGTTCTATTTCACCCTGGAAGGAACCGGCTTCTTGCGCGGCTATTGCTTTTTGTTGGCTTGCAAGGGCGAAGTCGTCTTGTTGCTCTCGGGAAATGCTAAGTTGGGCTGCAATGTTTTCGGCCGTGATCCCCATGTGATATTGATTAAACACATCGGTTAGCCCGTCTTTGATAATGGTGTCTTCAAGGCTCAAATTACCCATTCTGATACCGGTGCGAACCTGGGACGGAGCAACAAAAGGTGCCTGGGACATACTTTCCATTCCGCAGGCCATTACAATTTCTGCATCGCCGGCACGAATGTGACTGGCAGCATCCATCACCGTCTTCATGCCGCTACCGCAAATCATATTGAGGGTATAGGCAGGCACGGTCTCCGGAATGCCTGCTGCAATGGCAGCTTGTCGGCCCGGTCCCATTCCTATACCTGCACTGAGTACATTACCGACAATCACCTCGTCGATAAGGCTGGGATCAAGCTGACACTGGTTTAAAGCCCCGCGCATGGCCGTTGCGCCAAGCTCTGGTGCCGATAGAGGAGAGAGCGAGCCATTAAAGCTACCGATGGGGGTACGCTTGGCAGCAACGATATAGAGAGGTTCCATAGACTTATATCCTGTCAAATTGCTTTTCAGTGTGGTTTCAGTCTACGAGTGAGCGAAGTGCGAGTGTTATAGCCAAAGATTCAAAACCGTTTTGCATATATGCAATACCAAGGTGAGCTATACATCACGTATTTTCTGGGCACTTCATTCTAGGCTATGCATAATTTCTCAATTTTATGAATGATAAGAAGGGTATACCTATGAGTAACTTAATTGCATGTGCGCCATGCTGCTGGGGGGTAGAGTCTGTCGACAACCCCTATAACCCCTCGTGGATGGATGTGTTGTCTGAAGCCAAGCAGGCGCGGTTTGTCGGTACCGAACTCGGGCCATATGGCTACTTGCCGCTGGAGGCCGACACGCTCAATACTGCTCTGCATCTAAAAGGGTTGGAAGTGTGTGCCGGTACTATTTTTGAGCCGTTGTCAGACGCGGAAAAGCAGGCCGATATTTTAGAAAAAACTAAGCAGCTTTGTACGTTGCTTCAGCAAATTGGTACTGAAAGGCTGGTGGTCATCGACTGCGTGAATGATATTCGCAGCCACTATGCCGGTATTAGCGACGAATCTCCGCGTTTGGACGATGCCCGTTGGACGCAGATGATGGAGACGATCCGCAAGATCAGTAAAATCGCCAAGCAACACCAGATCCGGGCTGTCGTGCATCCTCACGCCGGTGGTTATATCGAATATCAGGATGAGATAGAGCGTATGCTGGCAGATCTTTCTCATGACGAGGTAGGGTTATGCCTTGATACCGGTCATCTTTATTATGCAGGCATGGATCCCGCAACCAGCCTGGTGAAATATGCCGAGCGTCTAGATTATGTGCATTTCAAAGATGTCGATGCCGCGAAACTCTATCAGGCCGTTGAGAAAAGAGTCGGATTCTGGCAAGCCTGTGCAGACGGGGTGATGTGCCCACTTGGAGAGGGGGCGGTTAACTACGATGAAGTTAGCCAGGCCTTGCAGGAAATTGGTTACAAGGGCTGGATTGCAGTTGAGCAGGAAAGGGATCCTCGCCAAGCCGCAACAACCTTGCCTGATCTTAAAAAGAGTCGCAAATTCCTGGTAGACAAAGGTTTTGTTGCTAGCTATTCAGGTAAGTACGAGCATTAATAACAATGATAGTGACCGATCCTTGGTTTTATCTTACTGCCGTACCTGCTGTATTGATATACGGGATCGGTAAGGGTGGATTGGGCGGCGCTCTGGGGATTATTGCTGTTCCCCTGATGGCGCTGGTCGTTTCTCCAACTCAGGCCGCTGCTATTTTATTGCCTATATTGTGTGTGATGGATTTCTTTGCCGTAAAACAACACTATAGGAACGCAGATTACGCTGTATTGAAAAGAATGCTGCCGGGATCGCTACTTGGGATCTTATTGGCCGGACTATTTTTGAGCGTGACACCGGAAGGTGGACTGAAGCTGCTTATCGGTGGCTTGTCGCTTCTGTTTTGCGTTCAGTATGTATTACAGCGTGAGGCGGCTCAGCAACCGACCGGAACGATAGGTGCCTGGTGGTGGAGTTCACTGGGAGGCTTCTCGAGTACGGCAATCCACGCTGGTGGTGGTCCTGCCAGTATTTATTTGCTCCCGCTTCGGCTCGACAAGATCACCCTCATCGCCACGATGGCAGTACTCTTTGCCATCATCAACCTGTTCAAACTTATACCCTACGCGATGCTCGGAGAGTTCGATACCACAAACCTGATGACCGCAATGCTCTTGATTCCGCTGGCACCTGTCGGTGTATACATGGGCGTCTGGCTGTTACACCGTGTTAGTCAGGAATGGGTGTATCGGCTGTGCTACATTTTTCTGTTTGTTTCTGGATTGAAGCTTTTGATAGATGGTCTGCTGGCCTCGTAAGTTAAGACTCTCAACCAGAGGGTAAACTGCTCTGCTGGGGGAGGTTAAAGAACTCAGTTAAAGGTTACTGCCTGTCATAGCTAACCAACTCATGGGTCTGCTGATTGCTTTGTTTGCTCATATAAACACGGTGAATTAATATCCTTCACTCTGTGCCTTTTAAAGAATTAAAGTCGACAGAGTTCATACATTTCAATACAAAGTCTTACTTGTTGGCCTGAGTCCATCTCTCTATATTCCACGTCCATATAAAACAATACTAATATTTGGAGAAAGTAGTGAATAAGAAGCGGGCTTTATTATGCGGATTGGTGGCATTGGCATCCTCCTTGGCGGGTTGTTCGCGTAATGTGATTAATCAGAGCGAGTTGGCGTCAGTTAACCGCGTTGCCGTTGTAATGTATTCGGTACCGGCAACCATAGTTGCAGACTCACGCAAACCGGAAGAAATTGCTGAAGACAAAGGGCAGGTGATCGATGCGTTCAGTCTAGCCAGCAGCATGCTGGAAGGCACTGCCAAGTCGGTGGTAAATGCCTTTGATTCAACATCTCATGTCCAGAAAGAAATATCTGGCACGCAGGCGGCCAACATTTCATTGGCAGCGATGATTAATGAGTTGAGTACAGAGAATCAATGGTCCTTTGTATTGCCTACGGAAGTGGCTGCCAATGAGGTTTATCAGCAACAGAGTCTGCTACTGGCAAACAGTCAGCGTTTTAAACTGGAGTCTTCAACACGCCGCGCTGCGGGTGTGCCAACTGGCTACATCAATTTGGGGCTGCCACACGGGCACGGTGAAGTGATGACTTACCAGGATACGACTGAATTCAAGGCCTGGGCGGCTAAAGTGACGCGTGCGCTCAATGTAGATGCTGTCATCGTTGCGAGTGATACCGGTTATGCCACAGACGGTAAGAGTCTGTTCCGCGGTGGTGCTTGTATCACCAAATCAGCCATGCATTACGCTATGTTTAATGTAAACGGTGAGCAGATTGTTGATACCCGTGTTAGCTTCGAAGAGGCCCCTGTGATCGAACAATCGGGTTGTGTCAGTGGTAGCTTCTATAAGTCTGATTACAAAGGTGCTCTGGTTATTCACGGTACCGAACAAGGTCGTGTGATCGCTGAAAAGCTGAGAAAAAGCTAATACCAATCTGCTTTAATTGCAAAAAGGGGAACCTGTCTAGCGGGTTCTCCTTTTTTATTTAAACCAAGAGGCTACAGACAATATAGCCTGCTTAGATACCGTGATTACCAAGCAGGAAGGATTTAAAGTGATTAGCCACGGCTGAAGCACTTGTGACTGGGTG
>NZ_JAKRFQ010000347.1 GCF_022347985.1 Photobacterium sp. OFAV2-7 | reverse complement strand
GTGTCGACCAAAACTACACCTACACCAATAACTGGCCTTATGATCCGGTTGTAGGCAATACACCAACATCCAGCAATATTGTCTGGTCTATCTTGAGTGTGGTTGTTCTGATTGCCGGTGTGGGCGCATTGGCCTGGTATCACGCGGCACTAAAACACGAGCCGCTACCGACACCGCCGAAATACGATCCTCTGTTTGACGGCAAGCCAACGGCGTCTCAAAAAGCAGTAGGTAAGTACTTCTTTACTGCAGTTGGCTTATTCCTATTACAGGTTTTCCTTGGTGGTATTACCGCGCACTATGGTGTTGAGGGTCAGGACTTTTACGGCATTCCTCTTTCAGAAATCCTACCCTACTCGGTAACCCGAACCTGGCATACCCAGCTAGCTGTCTTCTGGATCGCAACGGCATGGTTAGGAACCGGACTTTATATTGCACCAGCACTGTCTGGCCATGAACCTAAGTTCCAGCGTCTGGGCGTCAATGTTCTCTGGATCGCACTGGTTGTTGTCGTACTCGGCTCGATGGCCGGTGAATGGCTGGCTGTTCAGCAGTACTTTGATCTCGATACCAGCTACTTGCTAGGCCATCAGGGTCAGGAATACATCGATCTCGGCCGCGTGTGGCAAGTTCTGCTATTGGTTGGCCTGTTGATCTGGCTGGCACTGGTAACCCGTGCAATTCGCCCGGCGCTTTCGCAGCAAGGTGAAATGCGTGCAGTGATCTGGGTACTGTATGCCTCTTGTGTGGCTATCGGCCTGTTCTATGGTGCCGGTCTGTTCCAGGGCAAACACACCAACCTGGCGATTGCAGAATACTGGCGCTGGTGGGTAGTACACCTGTGGGTGGAAGGCTTCTTTGAAACCTTTGCCACCTCTGTTATTGCTCTGATGTTTGTTCGCCTAGGCCTGGTACGCGCAGCTACTGCCAATAGCGCAGTACTGTTCGCCACAGTTGTTTTCCTAACTGGCGGCCTGATCGGTACGCTGCACCACCTGTACTTTACTGGTACACCAACATCAGTCATTGCCTGGGGTTCAATCTTCTCCGCACTGGAAGTTGTACCGCTCGCGCTTATCGGATTCGAGGCCGTTGAAAGCTACCGCATGCGCAATACCACACCGTGGATGGCGCGCTACAAGTGGGCAATCATGTTCTTTGTCGCGACGGCATTCTGGAACCTTGTCGGTGCCGGTGTACTTGGCTTTCTCATCAACCCACCAGTCGCGCTGTACTTTATCCAGGGCCTGAACACCACAGCTACCCATGCCCACGGTGCGTTTATGGGCGTTTACGGCATGCTAGGTATTGGTCTGATGTTGTTCTGCCTGCGTGGTCTGGCGGGTGATACCCGAGGCTGGGATGACAAATGGCTGAAATGGGCCTTCTGGTCACTGAACATTGGTCTGGCTGCCATGTTGGCTATGTCGTTGCTACCTGTGGGCCTAGTTCAGTTCTTCGCTGTCATCGAGAACGGCTACTGGTTTGCCCGCTCGCCGGAAGTGCTGCACAGTCCGCTCGTAGAGACATTGGTCTGGCTACGTATGCCGGGTGACATGCTGTTCGGTGCTGGCGGTATCTTCCTGGGAATCTTCCTGGCCAAACTGATTGTTCAGGCTATCAAGTTAGGTAACAAGACAGAGGTACTAGCACGATGAGCAGACACATCCTATCCGGGCTTAAAGTCTTACTGGCTATTTCGGGGATTTATCTCGGCAGTGCCGTACTGACCAGCCTGCCACAGCTGTTTGTTCAGTTGTCCGTTGAGATGGGATGGATAACTCCCGCTGTTCTGTAACCTCCACTCAGGCCGTCCGGTATCGACATGATATCAGGCGGTCTGAGCCGTTTTCTCCTGTGAGCATATTATGTATCTGACCATCAAATCTTTTCACCTGTTCACCGTGATACTCAGCATCAGTTTATTTGTTCTGCGTTTCGGCCTGCGCTGCCGCCACTCCCCCTTGGCAGATAACCGGGTACTGAAGGTTATCCCGCATATTAATGATTCCTTCTTACTTACCAGCGGCTTTGCCCTGATCAACCTCACCGGCTTTGTCCCGTTTACACCTGCCGCCCCTTGGTTATCAGTCAAACTCATGTGCGTGGTAGCGTACATCCTTTGTGGTGCGTTTGCCCTAAAGGCAAAAACCAACTGGCAGCGATGGGCTTTATTCACCGGCGCAATGGGCTGGTTGATGTTTATTGTCCATCTCGCCATTAGCAAATACTTCGCGCTCGACTCATTACCAGGCTATTCCCTGTTTCTATAACCCCCATACTGACAAGAGCGTCAGTGCTCTTGTCGGCCACAATACGTCTTACCCTCAACAACTATATGCAGCTGTCACCATTCCTTCGCAGAATCGAGAGGCTTTTTTTGCCCACAATTGCGAGCAAAAGTTCACACACCAGATCATATGCTCACACACAAAACATTCGACTCAAGCCATAAGAGCAAGTTTCAACCTGTACCAATAGGCAAAACAGTCTTAAAACATCATAAAAATGCGATCAAGGCACGATTTGATACCCTAAACAATTGACAATTTGCAGCAAAAAGCTAATTATCATCACATCAATTGTTCTTTGATGATCCATATGTTCACAGACTGTGTTTTTGGTTTGAAACATTTGGGTTAATTACAGGTAAAACTACCTTTTCTGGCTACACTTTTAGCTAGCAATAAGACAAGCCCTAACACTTTGAAGGTCGAAAGATATGAGCACTAAACTGGAACAACTGCGCGCGCTAACAACTGTTGTTGCTGACACTGGCGACATTGAGGCTATCAGCAAGTATCAGCCTGAAGATGCGACTACAAACCCATCGCTGATCCTGAAAGCTGCACAGATCGCTGAGTATGCTCCTCTTATTGATGCGTCAATTGCTTACGCTAAAGCTCAGAGCGACGACAAAGAGCAGCAGGTTCAAGATACTTGCGACATGCTTGCAGTAAACATCGGTAAAGAAATCCTGAAAGTCGTTCCTGGCCGTATCTCTACTGAAGTTGACGCTCGTCTTTCTTACGACACTGAAGGCAGCATCGCTAAAGCTCGCCAGCTAATCAAAATGTACAACGATGCCGGTATCACTAACGACCGTATCCTTATCAAGCTAGCGTCTACTTGGGAAGGTATCCGTGCTGCGGAAGTACTGGAAAAAGAAGGCATCAACTGTAACCTGACTCTGCTATTCTCTTTCGCTCAGGCGCGTGCATGTGCAGAAGCTGGTGTTTACCTGATTTCTCCTTTCGTTGGCCGCATCATGGACTGGTACAAAGCGAAAGAAGGCCGTGACTTCGAAGCGCAGGAAGATCCAGGTGTTATCTCTGTAACTAACATCTACAACTACTACAAAGAACACGGCTACAATACTGTTGTTATGGGCGCAAGCTTCCGTAACACTGGTGAAATTCTAGAACTAGCCGGTTGTGACCGTCTGACTATCAGCCCACAGCTACTGCAAGACCTGGAAGATGCAACAGGTGAAGTTGTTCAAAAACTAGTTGCAACAACTGAGCTGAAAGAACGTCCAGCTGCTATGGGTCACGCTGAGTTCCTATGGGAGCACAACCAGGATGCAATGGCGGTTGAGAAACTGGCTGAAGGTATCCGTAACTTCGCCGTTGACCAGGGCAAGCTAGAAGCAATGATTGCTGAGCGCCTGTAAGCCTTAGACATATTCAAGAAAGCGGCCGACAAGCCGCTTTCTTCCTTTTTAACGTTTTTGATTCAAATAAATTCTATAGTGGAAACCAATATGGAACGTAAAGTGTTAGCAAATGCAATCCGTGCACTGAGCATGGACGGTGTACAGCAGGCAAACTCAGGCCACCCAGGTGCACCTATGGGTATGGCGGACATCGCTGAAGTACTGTGGCGCAGCCACATGAACCACAACCCACAAAACCCAGACTGGGCTGACCGTGACCGTTTCATCCTGTCGAACGGCCACGGTTCGATGCTGATCTACTCTCTGCTTCACCTTACTGGCTACGATCTATCTATCGATGATCTGAAAAACTTCCGCCAGCTTCACTCTAAAACACCTGGTCACCCAGAATACGGTTACGCACCAGGCATTGAAACAACAACTGGTCCACTAGGCCAGGGCATCACCAACGCTGTTGGTATGGCGATCGCTGAAAAAGCAATGGCTGACCAGTTCAACCGCGACGGCCACGATATCGTTGACCACTACACCTACTCGTTCCTGGGTGACGGTTGTATGATGGAAGGTATCTCTCACGAAGCATGTTCTCTTGCTGGCACACTAGGCCTTGGCAAGCTGATTGCGTTCTGGGATGACAACGGTATCTCTATCGACGGTGAAGTTGAAGGCTGGTTCTCTGACGACACACCTAAGCGTTTCGAAGCATACGGCTGGCACGTAATTCCAGCAGTAGACGGTCACGATCCAGAAGCAATCAACGCAGCTATCGAAGCGGCGAAAGCGGAAACTGGCAAGCCGACTCTGATCTGCTGCAAAACTATCATCGGTTTCGGTTCACCAAACAAAGCGGGTTCTCACGACTGTCACGGTGCTCCACTAGGTGCTGAAGAAATTGCTGCTGCCCGCGAATTCCTTGGCTGGAACCACGGTCCTTTCGAAATCCCTGCAGACGTTGCTGCTGAGTGGGATGCGAAAGAAGCAGGCGCCGCTAAAGAAGCCGCTTGGAACACGAAGTTCGAAGCATACGCTGCTGCTCACCCAGAGCTAGCTGCTGAGTTCAAACGTCGTACTTCTGGCGAGCTACCAGCACAATGGGAAGAGCAAGCAAACGCAATCATCGCTGATCTTCAGGCAAACCCTGCGAACATCGCTTCACGTAAAGCATCTCAGAACGCACTGGAAGCATTTGGTAAACTGCTACCAGAATTCATGGGCGGTTCTGCTGACCTTGCGCCTTCTAACCTGACTATGTGGTCTGGTTCTAAGTCTCTTGAAGCAAACGACTTCACTGGTAACTACATCCACTACGGTGTAC
>NZ_JAKRFQ010000346.1 GCF_022347985.1 Photobacterium sp. OFAV2-7 | reverse complement strand
CGTCAAACTGGCTCGTTCGATACGCTCAACTATAGCCTGAGATTTTTCCGGATTGCTCGTTCCGAGCTTTTTTAACAGCTCTGTATTGGTACGAATAACGGCAATTGGTGTTCTTAGCTCATGACTGGCATGTCGTAAGAAAACCTGCTCGCGCTCAAGGCCGTTCTGGACCGAATTTAAGCTATTTCTGATCATACTTGCCAATGCATTCAATTCGTTATAACGAAAATCCGGCGCAGGCTGTTTAAGGTTATCGGCACTTAGTGATTTTGCCCAGTCGCGTAATCTCTCTACCGGCGAGGCCACCGAGCGCATCATTAAAATCAATAACACGGAAAAAGTAACGATCCCTGCTATACAAAAGATTAATATCCAGAAAAAATGGGGAAAATCTTCATCCACAAGCGTATCAGGGATCTCATCAGAAAAAGAACGAGAAACGAAGCGTTGCTCCTCTCGCCTATTGATAGCCATTATTACAAAATAACCGGCCTCAGGAGGAGCAAACAAAGAGGCGCTATCCACAATATGGTTTTTCAGCATAAACGGTTCAGATGGCGGTACAGGTATATGTTGTCGAATCTCCTCTGGGACATCCTGCCATCTACTTGCTACTGTGAAGCCTATCACCACCTTCGGCTTGCCACTCTGAACACCTTCGACCTCAGCGACATCAAATGCAGCTCCGATCATGGCCGTGTCCATACCTTTAATGAAGTAATTGACGGTCAACCCGGAAAACACCATCACCAATGATACACCGAGCAATAACATCGCAGCCAGGAAGTACAGCCTTAGGCTAAGCCTGATTTTCATCCGCTCTCCTCAAGACAAACCCAAAACTAGTCATGGTATGGATCAGTGGTGGCCCACCAGCCAGCTCCAATTGCTTCCTGATATTAAATACATGCACTTTCAAACTATTGCTGTCCGGCTGATCGTCTCCCCAAACACGCTGCATCAACACCTCCCTCGAGACAGGGCTGGGACTCTCACGCATCAGCACCTCGAGGATCTTAATTGCAGTCGGTGACAACTTCAGTAACTGCTGGTTGCGATAAGCCTGCTTCTGGCTCAAATCTAACTCGAGATCCTCGACAGTGAGCTTGTTAATCTGCCCACTGCGGCGACGTGACAACACCTTGACCCTGGCGATTAGCTCTTCCATCGCAAACGGCTTAACCAAATAATCATCAGCGCCGGAATCAAAGCCTACAAGCTTATCATCTAGGCTGTCTCGTGCCGTCAACATCAGCACAGGCGTGTCGTTACCCAGCTCGCGCATTTGCCTGCACACCGTTAATCCATCCATTCGGGGCAAATTCAAATCCAGAATAATTGCCTGATAAGGGTTTTTCTTAATCAGGTTCAAGCCAACCACGCCGTTAACGGCGTGGTCACACTGAATGGATTCGAGTTCCAGATAATCGACAACCGCTGTTGCCAAATCCAGATCATCTTCTACCAGCAGCAGGTTTAGCATACTTCAGCAACCTTGTTTTCTTGCTTTGTCATATTGACCAGTTTAGCCAGTAACGACTTGATTTCACATTGAATCAATAACAAAGCCGGGATCAGGATCAGCGTGATAAGAGTGGCAAACAAAATGCCATAACCTAGTGACGCAGCTGCAGGGATCAAGAACTGTGCTTGCATCGAGGTTTCTCCCAGCAATGGCGTCAAACCGGCAAAGGTAGTAACAGATGTCAGCAATACTGCTCGCAAACGCCCGGAGCAGGCTTCTTTAATTGCTTGCTTAACAGGAATACTGTCATCTTCCCTCAGCTCGTTGAAACGGGATACCAATAGCAAACTGTCATTCACTACCACCCCGCTCAGCGCCAAAATACCGTTAAGCGACAAGATACTAATGGTCAAATCATTCCACCAGTGACCCAGTATTGCCCCGACAATACCAAAGGGAATCGCAGTCATGATCAGCAACGGCTGAATATAGGACTTCAACGGCACGGCCAGCAAAACATAAATAGCCAGCAACGCAACAATGAACATATTGCCCATCGAACTAGTTGCTTCCTGCTGCTGCTCGGCCTCACCGGCAAAATGCACGCTCAAATCCGGATACTGCCGCTGCAATTCAGGTACTACGTCTTGCTGCAATCGAGCCACCAACTCGTTGGGAGCAACGATCGTCTTATCGACAACAGCCGTAATATAGATAGCCCTCAAACTATCAATGCGGGTAATTTCATCTTGTTGGTACTCTGAAACAACATTGGCAACTGTGCTTAACGGAACCACTGTGCCATCAGGGGTGCGCACCCGAGATTGCATTATGTCGGCCATATTCTGACGTTTTTGTTCAGGGTATCGAACACGAACCTTAACTTCGTCTTTGTTACGTTGATAACGCTGAACAATTTCACCACCAAAGGACTGTAATACCTGTTGTGACAAATTAGCCGTATCCATCCCCAGTGTTCTGCCCTGCTCCGTGAGTTCAAACCGGATCTGCGGTTGACCAGGGTTCAGGTTATCATCGATGCCACTCACTCCCGGTGTCTGCCCCAGTAGCGCTTTGAATTTCAGCCCGGCTTCACGAACCGTCGTATCGTCCCAGGCTTTAAGCTCCACTTTGAAGTTATCCACCATTTCAAAACTGGACAAAAACTTCAACTTTTTAACTCCTTCAGGCGAACCGCTGAGCCGCTGCCACTCCTGTTCAAACTCTGTTGAGGAATAAGGACCGTTAGGTGTTAACTCGACCTGCAATTTACCCGAGCTATCATCCTCGGCAATAATCTGCAAACTCGTTATTGCACTATTGGCAACCTCACCAGTACCAGATGCATTCACAGCTGTTTTTATCGTCGCTTTCTGGGCTATCAGATTGCGATCAGCCTGAAGTGCAGCCTGCTCAAGCATCAACAGATTTCTGTTCGTTTGCCCGAAGCTTGCATCGTTCTGCATCGACAGATCAGCCGTGACAATGTCACCCGGAATATCAGGGAAAAATGCCACACGAACACTGCCAGTCATTGGCATACCCGCTACCAGCACCATAAGGGCAATGAACGCCAGGATAACGGCATAACGGAAATTCAGTGCCCACTCAATGACCGGCCTATATAAGCGTTGGTTAAACCACATTAATCCGCTATCAGCCCCATGCTGGATCCTCGCCCACCAGCCTTTGATCCCTTGTGGGATCTGGCGATGTGTATTGAGGTGCGCTAAGTGAGAAGGCAGGATTAACTTCGATTCAACCACAGACAACAGCAAACAAATAGTCACCACTGTACCGAACTGAGCATAAATCTGCCCTAAATCTCCAGTGACATTCGACAACGACATAAATGCCGCAACCGTGGTCAATACCCCGAACAGTGTCGGAACCGCAACCTTTAGTGTTCCCCGGATGGTATTAGCCAGTGTATCCCCGTCCTGACGACGTGTGGCATACACACTTTCACCCACCACGACAGCATCATCAACCACTATCCCCAGCGCCATAATGAAGCCAAAGGTGGTCATTTCATTGATTGTCAGTCCGGTAAAGCTGTCTCCCATAAAAAACAAGGTGCCGAAGAAGACAAATGGCAGGCCTGCCGCAACCCAGAAGGCCACTCGCAAATTAAGAAACAGAGCCAGAACGATAAACACCAGCGCAATACCGGTCAGGGCATTGCTGGTCAGCAATGAGAGTCGATCCTTGATCAGAGTACTCTTGTCGTACCAGGTTACCAGCCCGACATTTGCAGGTAGCAGACCTCGCTGATGCCAGTTTTCAACCACCTGGTTCGCCTGTTCAACGATCTGGGTAACATCGCCATATTCGTCCATCACAATCTCGATTCCCATACCACTGGTTTGCTGATAGCGGGACAAGGTAAAAGGGTCATCTTCAAATGCCTCGGTGACATCAGCGACATCCCCAAGCGTAATAATGGTCCCTTGCGCAGTCGTAACCAGCGGAATACGTGCAAACTCAGCGGCTTGGTATGCCTGCTCTGCCGCTTTCAGTCGTACCACCTTCTCACCGTTGCGCAGGCTTGTCGTCAAAGCAGTTGAAGATTCGGCATTGATGGCCGTCGCAATATCAGACAGGGTCAGGCCATAGGCCTGAAGCTGCCCCTCGTCCACCTCGACAGAAATGATCGGCTCAGACTTACCCTTGATTTCCAAATCCCGAATCGATGATTTCGCCAGTAGATCAGCCTTTAACTTCTCAGCAAGCGCCTGCAGCGTTGCCCTGTCAGCATCACCGTAAAGCTGAACCCAAAGCGCATGATCCTGCATTCTTGCTTTATCGATCACCGGATTTTCGGCATCTGCCGGGAAGTTATAAATGGCATCAACCTTGGTTTTGACATCAGTCAGCAATGTCTCAAGATCGTAGTCACTGAGCTTCTCGATCCGCACCGAGCTTCCATTGGCATTGGATGTCGAGGTGATGCGTTTGATGCCCGGCACTGTCTCCAAGGCATCTTCAATTTTAATAGCAATCCCTTCTTCGGCTTGCTTGGCGTCGCCACTGTCATAGTTCACCGACACAGTAATGACATTGGGCTCCATGCTGGGAAAGGCTTCCTTGCGAATGGAGTTCAACGACATGATGCCAAGAACAATCATGCTGACCAATAGCAGGTTTGCAGCCACCGAGTTGGCGGCAAACCAACCAATAATGCCGCCATGCGGGTTGGCTATTGTCGCATTATGAGATGTTGTCATTGCTTACCCCTCCACGACCGGGTGTACAAACATGCCCTGCACATAACTGCTTAGCGGACGAATAACGACCTGACCGAGCTCAATATCGTCGGGCGGAACAACGTAGACATAATTACTGTCTTCGAACTGTTTCTCGGCCTCGATACTGAACAAACTATTGTTGCCATCAACCAGCCAGATTTGCCCTGTTTGCGAAATAGCCGACGCTGGCAATTGCCATAAGTCGGACAAGTTGCGCCCCTGCACCTTTGCCTCAACGAAAGTGCCGGCATATAAAGGGTTGGCTTGCTGCAACGGCTGTTCAACTACAACGATCAATGAGCGCTGCCGGCT
>NZ_JAKRFQ010000345.1 GCF_022347985.1 Photobacterium sp. OFAV2-7 | reverse complement strand
ACCAACTTTTAGTTATAAATTTCTCCTGCCTCGCTATTGGCCTACATTAGTGATGATCTTGGTTATGTACCTGCTTAGCTGGCTGCCATATTTTATCCAGTTTCGCCTAGGACAGTGGATTGGGCAGGGAGTTATGCGGGTTTTGCCTAAACGTCGTCAGACAATTGAGAAGAACCTTTCGCTTTGCTTTCCTGATATGCCAGAACAGGAACGTAATCGTCTTGTTGAAATGAATATCAAGAATGCCGGGCTGGCGCTGTTTGAAACCGGAATGGCCTGGTTTTGGCCTGATCTGCGTGTTCGCCGCCATGTGACCCTTGAAGGCATGGAGCATATCTACAAGCTGGAAAGCGAAGGGAAGGGGATGTTGATGATGGCGGTTCATTCGATGAACCTGGAATTGGGGGCACGTGCGTTTGGGATAACTAAAGCGGGAATGGGGGTTTATCGACCTAATAGCAATCCCTGTTTTGATTATTTCCAGTATCAAGGCCGCTCTCGCTCAAACCGTACCTTGATAGATCGCAGAGATGTAAAAGGGATGATCCATGCTTTGCGTACCGGTAAAGTCGTATGGTATGCCCCGGATCATGACTATGGTCGTCGTCGTTCAACCTTTGCTCCGCTTTTTGCCGTTGAAAAAGCGTGTACGACAACGGGAACAAGTTTATTGGCTGATGCATCTGAATGTGCCGTAGTGCCGTTTACAATTGTCAGAAATACAGAATCCGGCCAGTATACCCTGAAAATTCATGAGCCTTTGGAAGCCTTTCCTCATAAAGATGAACAGGCTGCGGCAGAGTACATCAACAAAGCCGTTGAGCGTTCCATCATGGAAGCTCCCGAGCAATATATGTGGCTTCACCGTCGCTTTAAGACTCGCCCGGAAGGAGAGACTTGCTTATATGCTAAATAATCGTCCTAGTGAGAGACTTATTGCCTAAATAGGCCTAACGCATCTATCTTTCCAAAAGCCCGCTCATGTGGGCTTTTCTTTCCTCGTCAAACATGTCATTCATTCCTTTTGGGTATTATTTGTTCTCTGTAATGTTGTAAACTTACAGGGCTAACTATTGGATTTAAGTATAGTTTTCTTAATATAGCCTGTATGGATAGCTAGAAGTCTTGTTACAGTCTTGCATGATTGGTTACTAATTAATAAAATACGATGTTCGATATGGGTAATCCCTTGCTTTTATTGACCATGATGAAGCCATAATAATAACCATGGGAATGTTTTTCTGATATGAGTAATTTAACAGCGCCTACGTTTAAAAAAGCGTTTCTTCATCCACGCTATTGGCTAACGTTGACCATGATTGGTGTGATGTATCTAATCAGCTGGTTGCCGTATTTTATCCAGTTCCGCCTCGGCCAGGGGCTTGGGCGCCTTGCAATGGTAATAATGAAAAAGCGCCGCAAGACGATTGAACGTAATCTTGAGCTTTGTTTCCCGAATATGTCAGCGGATGAACGCGAAGCGTTGACACAAAAGAACATCGACAATACAGGTTTGGCTATGTTTGAAACCGGTATGGCTTGGTTCTGGCCAGATTTGCGAGTTGAGCGCCACGTAAGCTATGAAGGTTTAGAATACATTCATCAGCTTGCAGAGCAGGGTAAAGGGGTTCTGTTGGTTGCCGTGCATTCGCTGAACCTTGAACTCGGTGCCCGCGCATTTGGATTGAAAACACCGGGAGTAGGGGTTTATCGACCAAATACGAACCCGTGCTTTGACTACTTCCAGTTCAACGGCCGTATTCGCTCGAACAAATACATGGTTGATCGCCGAGATGTGAAAGGCATGCTGCGCGCATTGCGAAAAGGTGAACGCGTTTGGTATGCGCCGGATCATGACTACGGTCGACGTCGTTCGACATTTGCTCCGTTATTTGCGGTTGAAAAAGCTTGCACCACAACCGGAACCAGTTTGCTGGTCGATGCATCTGATTGTGCTGTGGTACCGTTCGCGATGGTCCGCAATACGGATATGGGGCGCTATACACTGAAGGTCTTCCCACCGCTGGATGAGTTTCCTCACAATGATCCTGATGCTGCCGCTGCTTATGTAAACAAGGCTATCGAGCGCTCAATTATGGAAGCGCCGGAACAGTATATGTGGCTTCACCGCCGCTTTAAGACACGCCCAGAAGGCGAAGAATCTCTTTACTAACTCTCAATTGTGATTAAGAAAAGTGTAGGGATTAGCACGACATGGTGCTTTCCCTTACACTTTTTTTACCTGCGGCACTTTGTTCCAATGAACTTATCTTCTAATAAATTCGCCTTCCTGGTTTAGCCAACCAGCTTACCTTGCTGATAATCAGATATCGCCTGCTCAATTTCTTCCATGCTGTTCATCACAAAAGGACCATAGTGAACAACGGGCTCATCGATGGGCAAGCCTGAAAGAAGTAAGATGCCAGTATCCTCTGTTGCTTTGATTGACAGTCCTTCACCGCTCTCGAGAATAGCCAGCTGACCTGCCCGGGCCGTGACGCCTGCGATCTCAATAACTCCCTTGTAAACATACAACATGGCTTGAAAATCCGGATTCAGGCAACTGTTGAATGATTCGCCACTGGTTGCTCGCCAATCGGCAACTGTTGTCGGAACACCGGTTTTCTGTAAGGGGCCGGTTAATGTCTCACCCTTGATGGTCAAATCGCCGGAGATAACACGGACCAGGCTATTTTCTGAAAGTGATTTTTCTGTGATCACTTCGGGTTGGAAATCATGGTACTGCGCCGGTTGCATTTTTTTGGTTGCTGGCAGGTTAATCCATATTTGAAAACCATGTAGGTTGCCATCGGTCATCATGGGCATTTCACTGTGAATAACGCCACGTCCAGCCGACATCCATTGCGCGCCGCCATCGCGAAGCTCACCGGTATTTCCCATATGATCCTTATGCTGGAAATGTCCTTGCAGCATATAGGTTAGGGTCTCGATACCTCTGTGCGGATGAGGAGGAAAACCGCCGATATAATCATCTGGGCTTTCTGATTTTAGCTCGTCAATCATCAAAAATGGTGAGAACTGGCTGTTGTTAAAACCATGCGCTCGTTGAATTTTGACGCCATCGCCATCGGACGATGGGTGAGAATCGATGATTTGCTTAATACGTCTGATAGCCATATGCCCTCCGAATACAAACCCATTCAATGGGGAATGTTGTTAGTGTAGGAGGGAGGCTTGGTGGTTAACAGAGGATAAAGGTGAACAGCTTGTTTGAAAAAACTGAATGACTTTGGGTCGCTATACCTAGAACCTAGAACCTAGAACCTAGCCTTTGCCAGGCTTCACATACTTTGCGGAATTGTTCAGCATCACCATTAGGTCTGTCAGGGTGCCAGCGCAGAGCGAGCTTGCGCCATTGACGGCGGATTTGACTGGCTGTTGCATCAGCAGGGAGTTCCAGAATGGCAAGATCCTGGTGGTTGCCGTTTGAAATTGGTGCAGATGAAGCGTTCTGTGAAGAGCCGATATGGCTTTGGTAGCGACGCCAGAATGAAGACAGCAAGGCTTTAACTGCTTCAGCATCCGTGTTGTAGTTACGCCAGTCAAGGTAGTAGCTTCTTAACGGATCGTCAGTGTCGACTTGGTTATGGTCAGAAGCCAAGTTATGTGATAAGCGAATGTCCATAGCTTGAGCCTGAAGCCATTGCTTTGGTAGCAACATCTCCTGAAGCTGATAGAGAGCGTTCATCAAGAGGAAATTGCGTTTAAAGAGATCTTTTTCCGGATCGTCGTCTAGTGTTTCGAGAAGGTCTTGTTGTCTGAGTGCATCAGCTAAAGTATGGATCATCCAACCGCTTGGCTTCGCTTGCAGTAGCGATATAATCGGCCAGATCAAAGGATTGTCGTATTCGGTATACTTATCTAGATCCATTTCTCATATGCTTCTCATTGAATTTGAAACCAGCGTAGCAGAAAAAAGGGAAATGAAGAAGTTGGCTGGGTTAAATAGTATTAGCGATGGTAATACGTTGATAATAAAACTCTATTTTCATCGATATTCCTAGAAAAGGAATATCGATGTAGATCGGTAGAAGGCTGAGTATAAATATCTAGCCTGAAGTTAGTCCTTATTAACTGACAGGCTAAATTTACCTGGATTACGAGCACCAATACTTTTTAGGATCTTTCCGTCCATTTGCATATGCGCGAACCAGTAAGGAGCATGATCGGTCAGAAATGCGTTACTTTTTTTCATCATATCGTAGATAGCATAGGATCTTGCCTGGCCGAGAGCGACGCCATGCAGGCTGCGTTCATAGACAGACACATCATTGATATCTTCCAAGAGGGCATTTTTTAGATGCAGGTTTCTTGGGCCCCAATCGATATAGTCAACAATGCGCTGAGTAAGCCTCTTTTCCCACTTCTCAAGTACCGCAGGCAGAAACTCCATGGAGTAGCTGACATCGGCGCACGCAAAATACTCCTCACGTTGCTCATTTTCTCTGAACCTTGTCATGACCAGTTCCAAAGCATCATCAAAGCAGTTTGTAAAGTGATTACATATGGCGAATTGACTAATGCCGCGTAACATTCCCAGCAAAACGCCTTCGTCAGGCTCTTTATACCCGGCATCACTTAAACGCATGCGGGTCACGTTCGCCATAGTGATTGCATGCTGCCACATTTTCGGGGCGATAAGCTTTGTATTGCTGTCAGCCCACTTAAGGAGTGGCTTTGTCATCAGAACAGGGTAGAGCATCCGGCAGTTATCAACTCCGATAAAGCCGATGGCTGTTTTTGGATCGGATATTTTTCTCGGCGTCTTTCCCATTTGCTTACAGAACTGTGTGTTATTCACAAGTTCAAGAATGTTTGCGCCCAGGGAATTGTAGAGAATCGCAAGTGAACCAAGTTTTTGAAAGTTAAGTGTGGGTGTATATGCAAACGAGGCAAAATCGGCAAAGCCAGAGTGAAGGTTGAGCAGTCGTTCAATGTCCATCTTTTCAAAGCGGGATTCCATTACATTTTCCGCTGTTTTCTGAACCAGTTCGAGGATCTTTT
>NZ_JAKRFQ010000034.1 GCF_022347985.1 Photobacterium sp. OFAV2-7 | reverse complement strand
CCTTCGGTTTTGAACCGGCTGAGCAATTCATAGAGTCGCTTGGAATATTCCTTATTGAGGTTGAAGAAATTTCGCGTATTGATCAGGGCAAAGCCTTGGTTATATTCAATATATTCGGTGCGAAGCTCGTCATTGGGCACCATCATCAGCTTGCCGTCCTTGTAGGTCAGGCGCTTGAAGAAGGGGATATAGTCAAACTCCTCGTCGCCTTTTTCCGACACGCCACGGATCCCGACTTTGCGTTGCGAAAGTCGCTCGGCTACCGGGCTGAGAATCGAGCCAACGTGGCGCGAATCAATCTCTAACCATTCCGACAGCTGGCTACAGGAAAAAGAATACACCGGCGTATTGTTGAACCAGTCAGGTTCTTTCATGTGTGCCATCATCAGGGCAAACAAATCGGCTTCCCGGGCAGAGAGATCCTGACGGCTGAACACCAGTTGGTGACCCTTCTTGATATGTTTTGGCAGGGCCGGGCCGATCGCAGGGTAGTTAGCGTCTTGATTCACGACGAGTTCCATTGATGACATTATTCTGGCATTAAATAACAGAATTATGGCTTATGCAAACATTAACCGTAGAACTGTGGCAGGGGATCGCAGGTGCAGACTGACAGCCAGGTATGATTGAAGATGTGAACACAAAGAGAGTGACAACGTCACGACTAGAGTTCTGGTTAGCATTTATTTGTTATTTATTGTTGTATTTTTTTGTGGTTAGATTTTATCTATTTAATGACAACCAATAAAGTTATAGTGCGTTAGAATATCGTGGATTTACAGCCATACTTACAATCATGCTTTTCTCCCTTGACTCACCTCCGTATCCTCGCTTATACCGCATATAAGCCAATAAGAAACAAGTCATAGCCGATGCTGTGGGGTTGGTGTGATAACTCCGCGAGTTATCCACAAATCCACAGCGCTTGGCAGTATCACTTTTAATGCTTTATTGATCCTTTAAGATCTTTATTACTTTAGTGTCTTAAATACCGAGGAAAAACAATTAGTTGAAGATGTAAAAAGGGAGCATAGCCCGATAGAAAGGGAGTAGATGCAGAGTGGAGGGAAGTAAAGCCCGATAAGAAAGGGAGTCAATCCAGACGCAAAGGGGAGTGAAACCCAAAAGGAAAGGGAGCAGAACCCGATAACATGTTCACCTGTACACATAACAGTGTATTGGATGATAAAAAAGAAGCGTGAAAGGGAGTGCTTGTCCGCAAGAAGAGGAGTTATTATAGATCCAGCTCCCATTTTCAGCCGACACGAACGGCCTGTTCGAGAGAGACGTGTATGCCAGCCAAACCCAAGCACCTGACCAAGATTCCGGACTCACTGGTGATCCCCAATAAATTCCTGCGCGGCCGTCAGGATTACACCCGTTACCAGCGCTGTATGACAGCCCTTGTCATGCTGGGGATGCAGCAAGAGCGCAACCGGCTGTATGAAATAGACCCTATCGGCAAGCCACTGGCGGCAACAATGTCACCCGCCAAGGCCAGGGAGCATTACAATAACTACATTCCCTCCGAGCAGATGGACGTCAACCGCTACCATACCTTCGATTATGAAACGGTACTTTCTTTCCTGGGCGTCAAAGCCTCCTCTTTTCACAAAACCCTCAAGCGCTCGTGCCTGGCGATCACCAACAAAACGGTCATGCTGGAAGAGCACAATGGCAAAGAGTCGTTTGTCACCTTTGTCCCGATCCCTTTTGCCGAATATAAAAATAAAAAGCTCACGCTCGGGGTACTCGACAGCGCAGTGCCAATTTTCATGGAGCATTCGCGGGGCTTTTCGGTCGTCGACCTCAAAATCTGGACCAAGCTCTCCAGCCCACATGCGATCCGGCTGCTCGAACTGGTAAGCAAAGACAAAAACCGAACCGAATTTACCATGGAGATCGAAGAATTTAGGCGCCTGTTCGGCGTAGATTTCAAGGTTTATGAGGACCCGCAAGAGGCGATGCAGGCCGGCGCCAAAGTCGGTGATTACATCAAGGTACGCGATCCCAATGAGCCGAAATGGAATCGAATCCGAATTTATCCGTCAATCAAGGATCTGCGCAATAATGTCCTGACCCCTTCGTTTACCCAGCTGCTGAGCCAATCCGGCGGCGTCTGGAGTGCCACCGATGCCGAAGGGCTGGGCCATGAGTTATTGTCTGGCCGGCACAAGGCAGGTCGCGGCCGGCCGGTGACCCACATTCGATTCTGCCTGAAATACAATACCACCAATGCCTGTGAGCAGGCGATGGAAGCCCAACCCGAGCTGACAGCAGGCTACAGCGGACTGGATATCGATAAGTTCTGCAAGGAAATACTGACCCAGCTACAGCGCAACGGCGTGGTTAATCGCAACAGTAATCTTGCTGATGTAAAAAGCAAAATATATTCGGGGCTGCAACATATCGTTGACGAAAGCAAAGAGATAGCAGATGCCAAGCAGGCCGCTATCCGGCAAGGTACCGAACCATTTGGCGGCATCACATCTGACGAAATTGCGGTGATCAGTACCTACAAAAAACTGATGGCAATGAATATCGACCAGGTTGAAGAACATGCCGATCTAATCAGTCTTGACGAGCTTCATCAACTGTCGATCAATGTCAGCCTGCTGAAGGATTTTGGCATCGCGCTCAGCGATGATTTCTATACCCGCCTGACCTGCCTGGCGCTGCACAAGGGCGGCCACATCGGCTGACCACTTCTCCGACAAAGCGCTTCCCGACAAAGCGCTTCCCGGGAAACCTCTTCCCCGGCAAACCACAGACCGGGGAAAGGGTTGCCGAGCTTGAAGGTTAAATCTTAAAGAAAGCCAAATGCTGTCGCTGCTGCTCGGCCATTTTTGACAACTCGGCCGCTGTAGCGGCATTTTGCCGGATCCCGGTCACATTTTGGCTAACTAGGTCCGAAACAGTGGTCACGTTGCGGTTGATATCCAGTGTAACCTGGGACTGCTGATCGGCAGCCGTGGCCACCTGGGCATTGAGATCACTGATATCAACGACCGAGCGGGTGATCCCCTGCAAGGCCTCGTTAGCGCGGGCCGCCAAAGCCTGGTTCGTTTCAAGCTTGGCCAGGCTTTGTGCCATGCTGTCACTGGCGTCGGATGACTGAGTCTGCAGCGCAACAATGATCGCCTGTATCTCCTCGGTCGAACTTTGGGTACGGGCAGCCAGCATCCGCACCTCGTCGGCCACAACGGCAAACCCTCGACCCGACTCACCGGCACGGGCAGCCTCGATTGCGGAATTGAGCGCGAGCAGGTTGGTCTGCTCAGAAATGGCCTGAATCACTTCAACCACTTTACTGATCTTATCGGACTGCTCCTTCAGATGCTCAACGACATCGGCAGTCCCTGACAGAGTCGCGGCCATCTCAATATTGGCCTCATGGCTTTGACTAAAAATCTCAAGCCCCTGGACAGCCAGCGAATCGGTCTGCCTGGCACTGTTATCTGCCGTTCCGGCATGCGAGCTAACATCCGCAGCGGCGGCAGAGAGCTCGGTCACTGCAGAGCTGATTTGGCTGATCTCGTCTCGCTCCTGTTCGGCGTTGTCCTGGGCCTGGTTCATCACGCTGGCAAGCTCTGTCGATGCCGATGCGACGCCGCTGCTAATGGTAACCAGCGCAGACACCGTCGTATTGAGCTTATCGATGGTCAGATTGATATCATGACCAAGCCGGGCAAGCTCGTTGCTGCCATCATCGTCGGCCCGGACGCTGAGATCGCCACTCGATACACGCTGCATTACCGTCTGTAGCTGTTCGATAGGACGGACGATCAACCTGGCGACCAGGAACGGCCCAGCAAAACCAATCGCCAATATACCCAGCATCATCAACAGCCCATCAAGCCTGGAGTCCTTATCATATTGATGATAGTAATCAATGGTATCGAGAGCTACCTTGCTAAGGCGAAGCGACAACGTGGCCGTTGACTGATCAAACGCGGTGCTCACACGACTGTACTGCCTGAAGGCATCATTAGATATGTTCTCAGCGCTAATGCCGGACTGTCGGCGCTGAATAAGCGGGATAAGCTGACTGCGGATCACCCGGATATAATCCTCAAGTGCCGATTTCACAGTGTCGACGCTGTTGCCAGTACGGTCGTATCGACCTAACTTGGTCAATAACGGCTCGGCTGCCTCAATCTTGGCCTGAAGCTTGGAAGGTAACTGTTCAAGCACTTGCGGGTCGTCGATACTGATAATAACCAGCGAGTGCATTTCGCTTTTCAATGTGATCAACTCAGTGACGGTGTCTTTGTGGTTCAGTACAGCTTCGGCAGTATTGTTCACATCAGCCTTTTGAGCCTGGCTAACGATGATGGCAAACACCAGCGAGCCGACCAGCATGGTCGCCATGGCGATCACCGGAACTAATATCTGTGCCCGAATAGATAGATTTTTAAATAGGTTGCGCATAAATAGTCCTTTTCAGCGGTTGCAGTCTGACTCAGATAAAAAAAGGGCGGGCACAGGGCCCGCCAACCGGAACACACCAAACCAAAGCCTATCGTTGGCCCGGTGTATTTTCTTACCGCATATCTCCCAGAGCCTTAACCTGGCTCCCCCTACAAACAACAAAACCAGTCTATCCGGCACCGGAAGTTGCTCAATTATGATATTTGGTAAACCGGTTCACCAATCTAGCATTGGTGACCAAGATCATATCGATTACCGCTAACTATCTATTTGTTCAGCCTATTTCGGCTGTCTGTTTATCATGCCGATCATCGGGCCGGGTGCTTTTTGTCGCGCCGTCTAACAGGGCAACAAACTCTTTGATCCCAACCGGGCGGCTATGCAGATACCCCTGGGTGTAATCAACATTAATCTGGCGGAGAAAGTTGAGCTGATCATGGGTTTCGACGCCTTCCGCCACAATCTTAAGCCGAAGTGACTTGGCGATATTGACGATGTGTTCAACCAGGCGCTGCTTTAGCGATGGCTTTTCGGCTCCCCAGATAAAACTTTTGTCGATTTTAAGGTGATCGACACTGAGCTCGCGCAGGCCCTCAAGGTTGGAAAAGCCGGTACCAAAGTCATCGATTGCCACCTTGAAGCCGAGCGCCCGCAAGCGGTGAACGCCCTCACAAAGGTTGTCGAGATCATCGATCTGCTTCTCGGTCAGCTCGACAGTGAATAAGGGGTAATATTTTACCGGCAGCAGTCGGCAAAGCAGCTCACAGATGTGGCCGGAAGCAATATCATCAGGAAATGCGTTGATGGCTACCTGGCAACGACCGATCAGCCCGGCCTGCCTGAGCTCACCAATACAGCTCGTCACTACCTGCGCCGATAGCTCACGAGTCTGATTATTTTGTTCAACCACAGGAATAAACAGATCTGGGCGAACAGGAACGCCGTCAGCCGTTTGCCAGCGGCACAACACTTCGCAACCGGCGATCTGTCCGGACGCGATATCGACAATCGGCTGGTAATTGAGCGTTAACTGGCGCCTGTTGATCCCGCGCCGAACCTGACGGGGCATGCTATACAGCCACCGATGCAGGCTCAAACCAAGCAAGGTTGCCAGGGTCAGAGCGGTGGCCAAAAAGATAACAATGAGCCCACCTACTGCTTGCTGATCGGCAATATAACCCATGATATCGACACCGACGACGATACATTCCACCTCACTTGAGCACTCACTGAACAGCCAGTAGCCTCCCTGATACCATTCAAGCCCGGCTACCGGAGCGACAAATGCCTCAGTGGGTAGCGCACGGTTACCGTAGGTAAACGTATTGTCTCCCTCGACAAAATGAAAATTGACGAAACTCAGCCATGGCAAGTTTGACTTAGTCTGGGTGCTTGGGTAATCCAGATAGGCAATAAACGCCCCCTGATGAACAGTTTTGCCATCTATCCGGCCGCCAAACAGTGACAAGGGTTGGTGAAGGGTAAACCCGCCGCCGTCGGCAAACAAAAAGTCCGGCTTAGCCAGTGGCACCGGGGTAGAAAGCCGGCCTTCAAGAGAAGAACAGAGTATCAGCCCGTCCCTGACAAGCGAAATATTGGTTAGGAAGTTGGCCTTGAAATCGGCCTGCTGCATGGCTGTCAATACCGTCGAATCACAATCAGGCTGCGGATGCATGTGGTTAAGCGGTATCAGGATAGCACTGACATCATTGCCGACTCCGACAGACAGTTCACTGAGCTGCGAGACCAGGGTATTTTTGTGATTTGACCAGTTGGTATGAAGCCCCAGCCAAATGAGCGGGGCTGCCATAAGAAAGGTTAACAACCACAGCAAGGCAAGCAAAGAGGGTTTTCGGAGGTGGAAACTATTTTTGAACATGACATTACAGACTATCGGGTAAATATAAAATCTGACCGGCAAAGAACTAGCCAAGGCCAATGAAACACAGTACCAGACCAACAACCGTCATCAGGGCAGCGTTAATGGTAAGCAAAATACGTTGCCGCCTGAGCTGGTTGGTGACCAGGACAGTCATTGCATCGAGATCGCCCCGGGTCACCCCCTGGCTAAGCCGGGAAGAAACAGTACGTGGCGAATACTGCGTCACTGGGGCCCTCGCTGAAAGGGCGACGTGGTCTCTGATCCAGCCTACTTCGGCCACTGCGCCGCTCTCCCAGTGGATCCCCCTTCTCGTTACCGTGTAACAATTGGCTTTATCCTGATCGAGTAAGGCGGTAAAGTCCGGATTGTTCTTTACCAGGGAGCGGAAATCCACGGTTCCTCGGCTGCCGTCTGACAGTTCGACATAATAATTGAGCTGACGATATAAGTAGGTGGCACGAACCAGGGAGATATCACAACACTCAGTCTGTTGAGGGAGGGAATGACCTTTCATGAGATCCTCTTCACTGCTAAACATCAAAGGTTCTACGAACTGAAGATGAATCAGGCGGTTTAATAGAGACGAAAAAACTGCATAAGTTAGTCCTATCTACTCTGGTGTATAAACCAGCCCGAACTGAAACATCGAAAGTTGCGACGAGAAATACCCGTCATAAGTCCTGATAAATTAATAAAATAATTATATTATCAGCAATCTAAAGAAATAAGAATAAATCACTAGAACTTAATTAATCACCCCATAGTAAATATATAAAACCACAATCATTGCAACTATATCGCCAATAACACCCAGACAAATAACAATCACCATCCATTATTTTTGAGCCGTACTTTATTTATCTGCGTGCTATTGTTATCGACATAACGATGGCAACCTCATGTATGACCTTCCCGGCAGGAGAGACTATCAATAACGATCTGATCCCGGCCAGCCTGCTTGGCCCGATACAGCGCCTGATCAGCCCGTAGGTACAACTCATCAGGGTCTTCTCCGGCCATGTAGCGGGCGATACCCGCACTGGCAGTAACCACCGGCGCAACCGGCGAGGCAGGATGTTCAATGCCTGCCCGAGACAGGCTTGTTAAGACCTTCTCCAGAAGAAGCCTGGCCTGCCCCTCATCCGCTCCCGGCAGGACAAGCGCGAACTCCTCGCCGCCAATTCTGGCAACCGTATCAACGGAGCGCTGGCATTCGGCGGCCAATATCGCAGCAAACTTCTGCAGGCAGGCATCGCCGGCAGGGTGACCAAGGGTGTCGTTGTACTGTTTGAAGAAATCGATATCAATAACAACCAGTGACAAAGGGTGGGCCAGACGCCTGGCATTTCCAATGGCTGACTCTAGCTGGATATTGAATGCCTTCCGGTTTCTTACCCTGGTCAGTTCATCGAACTGTGAGTTAACTTCTAGCTGCCTGATAAGCGTTATCTTGTCGATAAATCTTGCCTCGGCACTGAGGAAAAATTGTCTGACCGTGAAGAAAAAAATACCAAAAAGTAGCGGAAACTTAAGCAGGCTCAGAACGTGCTCGGCCAAGCCACTGCCCGGTGTTAACAGCGAAAGACACAAATAGCAGCCGGTTACCGGTACCAGCGCAACAACCGTCAGGCTGGGTTTGACATACCACCCTATCATCATCGCTAGAAACCCTATGAGAAGAATTTTCTCTGCAGCTTCCGCTCGGTCCCATACAACTATGACGGTCCATGCCAGGCTTATCCAGCTGGTACTCAACACCGCCCCACCCAAATGCCACCACAACAACCGCCACCGGCTTTGGCGGGAAGCCTGAAAGGCGACTGCGCCGATAACGATACCGAGAACACCATAACCATAGAAATAATACCCTTCCGGGTTCGGCGAACCATATTGAAACAGGTAGTAGCCGACAATAGTGTGGAGCAGCAATGATGCAGCCGCTATCCAGATAAAACCATTAAACAGGATCCGCTCACTAATTTGCCGACTTATTGCTTTTTCATTTACTTCGAATAAAGGGTATTGACTCATTAAGAGAACGGGACCTTATAGCTGTAGAAGAGGAGGCCTATTCAGCACCCTGCTGCGAAAGATATTCCTCCTACTGTTATCATTTATAAAATCAGTGCTTGTTAACAAAGTGGTACTTTAACATTCAATGCAAATCACAGCAAAACAATAATGGACACCAACCATTATAAAGGCACTTAAGTGAGACGAAGGAAAACAGCTCGTACCATATAGGATTACGCTGATCACAAAGGCCATCAACGAGTTAGTCGATGGGACTGCAAGAAAGAAGCAAATACTGGTATTATCAGCAGATTATTCAGTGTCTCACGCTATAGAAAGACAGAGACCATTTTGGGGAGCGAGAAATGCCAAGAGTGAGCCAGGCGGTTGCGGCCGAAACAAGACGAAAGATCGTCAACGTCTCGTTTGATATCGCGATGAACGAGGGCTTTGACAAATTAACCTTTGGCACCATTGCCAAGAAAGCCGGGATCACCCGCTCCGGGATCAATGCCCATTTCAAACTCAAGGCCGATCTTATTGATGAGCTGACCCCAATGTTTGCCGAAATCATTGAAAAGCCGCTAATCTTTTCCTCTCCGGATGCCTTTTTCACCTCCTGGGTCTATGCGATTCACCACGAGCCTGAATTCGTCAAAGCGATCAGCCATGCCGGGGCCATCATTTCACCGCGAAGCGGGGTAAAAGGCCTGTTTGAAAGAATTGCCGGCGAGCCTGCCGACGTTGAGCGCTGTATCTATATGAGTATTGGGTATGCGGTTGTCCACCTATCGAACAACGATGACGCTACGCCGGAAGAACAACCGATAGAAGAATCTGCCACCGCTTAGTCCTGCTAACAGGCAGTGTATCTCTATGATGTGGCCACGCAACGTGGCCTTCTTGTAATCAAACCACCCGGTCCCGAACCCGCATGATGGTCATCCGGGAAACCTTGTATTCCTTGGCAATCGAATAAACAGACTGCCCGGCCGCGAGTTTCTCGGCCACCTCGAGTTCCTGTTCCGGTGACAACTTTCGCTTTCTGCCCCCCAGGCGACCTGTCCGGTATCTGCCGGTTTGCAGACGGTCAACAATAATAGAATGTTCGAGCTCGGCAAACATACCCATGAGCTGCATCATCGCCTTGCCCATCGGTGAGTTGTTCGAAGTATCAATTTGTCCGTCTAACGTTTTTACCGTCGCACCCTTCTTATGGATGCGATCAACGGTATCTATGACCTGTCCAAGTGATCGCCCCAAACGGTCGAATTTCGTGATGAGCACGATATCTCCCTCACGAACAAAATCAATCAGATCGTGCAGCTTTTTAATGTTTTCTTCACTTTTCCCTGATTGCTTACCATAAAACACTTTTTCGCATCCTGCGTTTTTCAGTGCTTCCAGTTGCGCCTCTAACGACTGATCTAAAGTTGATACCCTGGCATACCCGACATGCATATTATTTTATGTTCTTATCTGTACAGTTAGGAACACCTATTATGAATCGTCACAAATCTAAAGGGAAGGGGATTTTGAACATGTTCATTTTTATCACCATAGTTTTGAACATGTTGGGAATAAAAACAAGACTGAGCGGAAACATAACAGAGTGGTGCTACGCGAACAGAAGTAGGGGATAGGTCAAAAACTGACTCAGATTTCAAACTGCGAGCGAAATACCTGAGTAAACCAGTCAGGTACTGCGCATTAACGCTGCAAGGGCGGCTACATGCGCAAATTGTTACGATTGAAGCAGCCCTATACTATAAGTTACTCCACTCCATCATGGCTTCCACAAAAGCTTTTGTTTTGGCGGGCTGGCCACTTCTGCTTGGGTAAACTAAATAAACGGCCGTACTTGGTAGAGTGATTTCGGAAAATAATTGACTGACCGTACCCGATTCAATATCCGGAAGAACCATATTTTTAGGCACAACGGCAAAGCCAATATGCTGCTTGAGCGCTTGGATCACATTGCCCATATTATTAATCAAAAAACGTGGCTTAAAGACAATTTTCTTACCTTTCCAAGTAATACTTGGAGTATATATTTGGTAGATATTTTCCCCTTCATGTAGACAGGCAATATTGTCTAATTCACCAAGTTGTTCCGGGTTGGTAATTTCTCCTTGTTCGGCCAAATACTCTTTACTGGCAACAATGATCCAATCTGAATAATGAATTTTCCGGTAGATGAAACTACTGTCCATTAGCTCATGGCCACCAAATTGTATCGCTAAATCAAAATTGTCTGTTAATAGATCAGGTGATTTACTGGTCTGAATTATTTCAAGTTGAACTTTAGGGTATTGCTTTAAGAACTTAGGGATAACTTTTTTTAATAAAACATTGGCCATGTTGTTGGGAATGCATACACGTAATAAACCTTGTGGAACATCACTAAGCTCATTAATGAACTGTGCACCTTTATCCAATTGCTCCAATGCTGCCAAACAAAATGATAGATATTGCTCTCCAGCTTCGGTCAAGCTGACTTTTCGAGTGGTGCGTTGCAACAAGCGTATGTTTAGGTTCTTTTCGAGCTGAGACACTTTCGTGCTCACCGTCGACTTTTCTATTTTTAGGACTTCCGCAGCTTTAGTGAAACTTTGCAGTTGAGCTACTGATACGAAAATACGAATTTGGTTTAAATCATTGTTCGCCATAAAAAACAATCTTTTAGTAAAATCGCCGATTATCAATTATTAGAGAATAGTTATAGTTTGGCAACTAAAACTTTAGGAGCAAAGCAATGAATGATAAATTTGAGCGCAGACAGCAGACAACTGGATATGACAAGGGCTATAAATGGCTACATTGGTTAATGGCTGTTTTGGTTATATTGATGTTTATGGCTACGTTTGGGTTTGAACAGGCCAAAACCGAGGCCGATAAAATAGAAATGTTAATGGGTCACTCGACTATTGGCAGTGTGGCCTTCATTTTGTTTCTAACCCTTTTTAGTAAACGTTTTATATTTAAATCACCACGACCAAAACATAATTTAGATGTAGTGACAAACATGGCAGCTAGAGTGGGGCATTCGTCTCTGTATGTATTACTTTTTTATGTGCCAGTGACAGGTTTTTTAGTAGCCAGAGCACATGAGCTCCCTGTTTTCTGGCTTGGTCAGGTCAATATTTCAGAGCTCAGCGAGTATAGCGAGGTCCATTTTGATATGATACGAAACCTTCATGAACTAGGGGTAAAAGCATTAATGGTATTAGTTGTCATCCATATTGGCGCTGCGGCTTTCCACGGACTCGCTAAAAAAGATGGCGTTTTTGGTGCCATGTGGCTAGGTAAAAAAGCATAGCTTTGACACTATAGCCTAGTATTTTTACATATTAAAAGCAGCCTCTTTAGGGCTGCTTTGTGACAATATCGCTGACCTTAAAACGTACATAAAATCCTTGCTAGGCTCGGTGTACAGTACAATTGAAGCAACCAGGGTTTGCATTATGAATTTGCAGGTAGGTGACTGCACTATTTAAAAACTGGTTATGGATAACATGTTCCAATTCTGCACCTTGTACGGTTTGTGCATGAATCATCAAATTCTTGATGTTATATGCCCTTACTGACAGTAACCTTTTTTCTAATATTTCGGGTATCTCGTTGACTTCCAACTCAGCTTCTTCAGCATTTTCGCGAATGAAGATAGGGCCTGATGCTTGATAAGGTGATTGGACGTCATGATATTTATATGGGATGAGCAACACTCTCTCTCCAACTTCAGCCTCTTTTAACGATACCCGACAAGGGTAGCCGGGCTTTGAGTCTGCCGTCAGCCATATAGCATTTACTTCTGAAAGTTGCTCCTCGCTCTTATTAAATAGTTCTGCAAAAACTTTCTTCTCAATGGGTTTAACTATAAAGTTCGTAGTCATCGCTGTTCCAGCCTATCTATCTGCCTATCTGAAAAGGCTAGGATAGCTAGCCTGCAATAAATTTCTCGCCACAAACGGAACTGTAACTTAAGGCAATAGATAGACGTCAGACTAACTTTGCAACAAGGTCTTGATACCTTGCTTTCGATGAAATAGTCATGTTTGCTGATTTGTCTATGAGCCGTAGAACTTGCCCGTTCATCTCGCGCCTATCAGCAGTCAAATCAAAAAGACATTAGTAATCGCTCAATATCAGTTTCAACTGTATATGGCAATAAAAAGCCCTCTGATAATGGGTGTCCAACTATCAGGGGCATATTCAAATTGCGTCATTTCGACTTATTATTACTGCTTGATTTCCCACACATCAAACAGACCATTGTAAAAGTCGATGTTCATGATCCGGTTATTTCCAATATCTACGCCAATACGGCCATCGCAAAGGCTGTATTTACAATCTTCATGATCGACCCTGACTTCAATATCTTCTACATTGACCTTTGCGGATGGAAAATCAAACTTGATGGATTCCAGATTGGCGGTTTTCTCTTCTTTCCCTTTTCCACCTAAGCCGGAAAACTGCTTAGACTTCCATTCAAGATTGTCAATTGCGTGTCGGACCAAATACCGCTCAGTCACCTGACTATGCATCGCCCCGGTATCTAGGAACCACAACAAACTGCCTTTTTCGCGAGAATGGGTTAACACCATAGGATCATCAAACAACCATACCAGGTTAGGTATCTTCCAGGTCTTTTTCATCGGCTGTTGAATAGCAAGCGTCATTTCGGCAAAGTTGAATGACAAGTCCATTTTTTTCAGCACCGGCCAACCGATGATGCCATCAAGCTGATACCAGTTGAACCCTAAAATCCGCTGTTCAAGGGACTCATTGTCAACAATGACTGCAGCCTGATTACGGAGCTCCGCCGGCCCAAGCCTAAATGACGGTAAGATAGCCACCTGGGCGAATACTTCATTATCTGTTGCAGTATCAATCGAAACTTGATGCCGCTTATCGGCAACAATGCTCAGAGTATCCGCAACTCGCTGGGTAATCACGTTGGTAGATGCACCGGTATCCAATACGAAATAGAAGGTCTTGCCATTAATCTGCACTTCGGCTCGGGGCAAAGTGACTAGAAAATGACTCTCCAGAGGTATTTGCCCTTGAGGGGCAACAAACTCAAGCGTAGGAGCAGAGCGGTTCTTATAAGCTAGAGCCAGTACGGCACTATCATCACCGGGATCCAATATTCCTTCATCTACCAGCTCACGCAGCCTGTCAAATCGCTCCAGCTCAGTTAGCAACGCCACCCATAAGGGCAGAACCTGCCTATCTTTCTGATAGAGCTGCTCCAGTGCTTTTTCAGCTTTATCAAAATTAGCGTGCTTCATCAGCTCATAAATATCAGCTAATTGCTCTATTTTAATACTCTCAGATTTAGCCATCATCACTGCCTGGTTAGCGGTTGTGTCAGCTGAATCAGCAGCCAGTCCCTGGCTGCACATGAATAATAGCTGGTATGCTATCAATAGCTCTCTATTGAACATCCACTCTCCTTACTTACCTTCATCCTTTGGGTGATGTTCTACGTAGGTAAGTTCACCACTGATACCTTTTTCTCTTCTAGCTTTGTTACCGGAATTTCAGAATAAACCACTATAAAAGCAATAATCGAATCGGTGATTATTTATCATTTCACTCACCTGAATATTACTCATAACTAAGTCAAATCTACCAGCCGTAACCAAAAGTAAGGCTCAATTCAGTACCACCCACTTCGACATCACTAACAGCGAACTCAATTAAAAGTAGCGAATATTTCCAGTTATAGATTCAGTAAATGAATTAAAACATAGGCGAAGAATGAAGGGGGTAGAACAGATTGGTAACAAACACCCATAACAGATCATAACGAGGTTTATTGGTGAACAAGTCTATCTTTCAGTGTGAGTTATGATCCATTTCAAGATGTTGGCTTTAATCATGAATTCATAGATAGGTACTCAAACAAGGGTTGTAAGTCTATCAAAATTGAAATTCCTCCAAAGTCATCAGTGATTAGTCTTTGTGTCGCAAAAGCGTCGTCATAGGCAAAACTGATTGAGGAGAATTCTTCATGGCAGAGATTAACAAAACGTCATGTTTACCAGAGTCGGAATGAACGCAGAATACGGCATTAACCCCTATAAATCATCAGACAACTTATGAGAACGGGAAACGTCTATGTGAAGCGCCATTTATAGGAAGGCAGCTGACTTAGGTAGAGTTATTCAGCAGTGATGCTGACCGCCGGATTAAAATAGAAAGCAATTTTTAAAATATTTAAGTAATTTACGTAAGCATAACCAGATAAGAGGTAGTGCGACTTTATATAAGATTGTTAAAATGATAGTTAATAGAGGAACAAAGCATTAAATAAACTACAAACATTTATTGATTCAGTTATTGCAAGAGTCTCGATGAATACACTGAAAATCCTTTTGGAATATTCAAGATATAACCATTAACACAAGATTTTAGATAACTTCAAGTATTTGTGACAAGCTTGTCACATAGATTATATAGCGCCTCACTTGTAAGAGGTAAATAATGTTGAACGATATTTGCAATAAAGTAACATGTTGCACATGCCCTAAGAGAAAGCAAGATATTATGGCCACAAATCCCAAGCTTATAGCATTGAATTATAAATACTAATAGAATTGATGGTCATTTAGCCTTGTTTTTTGTGCTTTTATGTCTACATTTGTAGATTAGAGGCTGTGCAGCAAGGAGTGATAACCTGGCAATAGAGAGCATTTCAATTATCAACCTATATACTCTACTAGTGAGACTGTTCGATTTTAAATATGGGCGTAGAGAGCTGGATATATAAATATAGTTCATGCTTTGGTCTCAACTATATACCATGAAAAATACGGATAAAATTGAGAAGAATTAGCCCCTTTTATGTGTTTTTATAAATTTACACTAGATTAATATATGGATTTGTTTTTCTAGAATAACTGCCGAGTGTACATGTGACCACTCTTGATTTGGCTTGTTACTCGTTCACTTTCTAGTCGAACAAGGATAAGTTTGAAGGTAAAGTGTTTCGTTAGAGTTTTCATATGCTTGGCAAGTCAATGAGAATTTGCTCTTAGACTAATTCAAGGGATAACACTATGTCCAATCAAAAAATAGTTAATCAGCAAGCCCAAGAGCGATTTAATAATCGTAAAGAATACTACAATGAAAATCTTAAGCAAATTGAAAACCTAAAGTTAGGCAAGGGTTTTGATTACTCAAAAATTGAATCACCATCGAGGCTTATCGAGCGCGCTAGACGTTTAGGTTTGTTTAAAGAAGCCGATGTGCTTTCACGTGATCCTGAAGATAAGGAATGTGGCAGAAGGGTATTTGAAAAAATTATTGCTAAGAATAATTTACTTAATATCAATTTTTTACATGAAGGTTCG
>NZ_JAKRFQ010000344.1 GCF_022347985.1 Photobacterium sp. OFAV2-7 | reverse complement strand
CGACATCAGCAGGCCCTGAACCAGGTCAGTCCATGACACTGCTAGGAAACCACCGAACAATGTATACGAAACCACACAAATCGTACCGATAACTACAGCAACGGTATAGTCAAGGCCGAATACAGTTTCAAACAGCTTACCACCGGCAACCAAACCTGAACTGGTATAGAAAAGGAAGAACAGCAAGATAAAGAATGCTGAAATGGTTTGGATCAGTTTAGATTTATCGTCAAAACGGCGAGCCAGGAACTCAGGCAGAGTCAACGCATTATCCGTGGTAATACTGTAAGTACGTAGGCGCTTGGCACAAATCAGCCAGTTTAGCCAAGTACCGATAAGCAGGCCGCCAGCCAGCCATAGTGATTCCATCCCTGCGGCATAGGCATAACCCGGCAGACCCAGTAGCAACCAGCCACTCATATCAGATGCACCGGCAGACAGAGCTGCAGGCCAAGGTCCCAGCGTACGGCCGCCAAGGAAATAGTCGGCGGAGTTAGCTGTTCGCTTGTAGGCAATGTAACCAATTGCCAGCATACCGATCAGATAAACGATAAACGTTCCTGTAATAGCAAAGCTATTTTCTATCATTGTTGAGTTCCCTCACTTAGAGCCCCTGTCCATAGCAGGGGCTTTTTGTTTATTGTGCTGAAAAATTTTCAGCTGAGCTGTTTTGAACAACTCGCGTTAGTGTTCTTCACCACTCCCCAATTCAAGCAAGGTCGCGTTTCCGCCAACTGCTGTGATATTGATGGTCCGTGTCCTTTCGGTCACGAAACGCAGTGAGTACGTAGGGCTACCGATAACAGGCAGTGACTCACAATCAGTCTCGCTGATCAATTGAGCCAGCAACCCGTCACGGGCAGCCAATTGGCGCGCCAGCGCCTGTGATGTTGATAGCTTCCCGGCATACGCCACACCGGCTATCGCCGGATGGCTCACCAGATCGGCAAGCTGATCGCTATCAATTGCGGTGACAACACCGCGAGCACAGCCGCTTTTCTCCAGCTGTGCAACCAGTTCACCCGCCGACAGCACATAGTCTGACGGTAGGCAAACAAAAACCGTATTTCCGGTAACCAGTGCCGCCGCAATTTGGCCGACAACAGCAACCAGTGATGTCTCGACATCGGCAGTCACAATGAAGCTACCGCGGCCTGCGCAATATAGCTCGTTAGTCTCCCCGGTCGGCCCCGGCATCAACAGAGTCTCTGCCACATGCTCGTTGGCGTTGTGACATTGGTAAGTCACCATGGCCCGCACCTCAGGAGCCAGCTCTTCCGTCCAGCGTCCCAGGATTTGTGAGCGAGCCTCATAGCCCAAGCCATTCCACCCTTCCCAGGCTGCTGAGCTGTTATCTACCATTGCTTGAATACTTGTCGTCATAGCTATTTCCTTCTCAACTCAGCGGCCGTTAAGCGTTAAACACATCTTGGGTGAAACGATACAGGTAGTGCGGACCACCGGCTTTCGGACCGGTTCCCGACAATCCCTGCCCGCCAAACGGCTGTACACCGACCACGGCACCAACCTGATCACGGTTGATATAGCAGTTACCGACACGAGCACGACGTTCAATATGGCAATAGGTACGCTCGTTTCGGCTATGAACCCCCATCGTCAGGCCAAAGCCGGTATTGTTGATTTGATCAATCACCTGCTCCAGCTCGCTGGCCTTGAAGCGAACGATATGAAGGATCGGACCGAAGTTTTCATTCTTCAGCACATCAATACTGCTGATCTCAAACGCCGTCGGGGCAACAAAATCACCGTGCAGGCACTCCTCACCCAGCTTCGCCTGCGCCACCACCTTGGCCTGATTTTTCAGAGACTCAATATGGGTCAGCAGCTTTTCACGGGCGCCGGTATCAATCACCGGACCGACATCGGTACTGTGCAGCTCAGGCCTGCCCACCGACAGCTCATCCATCGCCCCCTTGATAAGGGAAGTAATGCGATCGGCAATATCTTCCTGGACAAACAGCACCCGAAGGGCCGAACAACGCTGACCGGCAGATGCAAAGGCCGAACGAACCACATCACGAACAACCTGCTCGGGCAGGGCCGTACTGTCGACAATCATCGCGTTCTGGCCACCAGTCTCGGCAATAAACGCCGCCGGTTCACAATCACGTGCCGCCAGCGAACGATTAATACGCTGCGCGGTCTCGGTCGAACCGGTAAAAGCCACCCCGGCAATACGCGGATCCGATGTCAGCGGCGCCCCCACCTGTGCCCCTGTTCCCGGAAGGAACTGGATAGCCCCGGCCGGCACCCCTGCTTCCAGCATCAGCTCAATCGCCCTGAAGGCAATCAGTGATGTCTGCTCGGCAGGTTTTGTAACGACCGTGTTACCCGCTACCAGCGCAGCCGACACCTGGCCGAGGAAAATCGCCAGCGGGAAGTTCCACGGGCTGATGCAGGCAAACACACCGCGTCCCTGGTAGCTCAGCAACTTGGCTGTGCCGTCAAAGCCGGTAATCTGCTTCGGCTCGGCAAAGTCCGTCGCCGCCTGATCGGCATAGAAGCGACAGAAATCAACCGCCTCGCGAATTTCATCAATGCTGTCCTGAATCGTCTTGCCCGCCTCGCGGTGGCAAAGCGCGACCAGCTCACCGGTATGTGCTTCCAGCAAATCCGCCAGACGAACCAGGCTTTGGGCACGTTCACCAGCCGGCAACTGTGACCAGCTCGGATACGCCTCGGCCGCAACGGAAATGGCGGCCTCTACCTGCTCGGCACTGGCAAAGTCCACGCTGCCCACGGCTTCACGGCGGTCATAAGGCGCTGTAACAGCCTGCTTCTCACCAGACAGTTTTTCACCATTGATGATAGGACCGGCCTGCCACTGGTGCTGGGCAAATGCCTTGACCGACTCCGAGAACGGACGCCATTCCGACTCGATATCAATATTAATCCCTGCCGAGTTCTTACGCTGTTCACCGAAGATTTGCGGTGGCAGCGGGATCAGGGCGTTATGTAATGTCGGCCGGGACAATAGCTCGTCAACCGGATGCTGGGTCAGAGACTCAACCGGACAGTTGGCATCGACCAGACGGTGGACAAACGAGCTGTTGGCACCATTTTCCAGTAGACGACGAACCAGGTACGGCAACAAATCTTTATGGCTGCCAACCGGCGCATAGATACGCACGTTCACATTGTGCATCTCCATCACATGGTTATAGAGGGCATCGCCCATACCATGCAGACGCTGGAATTCGTAATCCTTATTTGAGCTTGCCATGGCAACAATCGCCGACACCGTGTGGGCGTTGTGGCTGGCAAACTGCGGATAAATCAGACCACGCAGGTGCTCGGACAGCAGGAACCGGGCACAAGCCAGATAAGAGCTGTCAGTCGCTTCCTTACGGGTGAACACTGGGTAACCAGAAAAACCGCTCTGTTGCGATAGCTTCAGCTCGCTGTCCCAATACGCTCCTTTCACCAAACGCAGCGGGATCACGTCCCCCTGTTGCTTGCTCAGTGCTGCCAGCCATGCCAATACCGGAAGCGCGCGCTTTGAGTAAGCCTGCACAACCAAACCAAAGCGTCCCCAGCCACGAACTTCGTCCGAGCGGTAAAGCTTTTCGAACAGCTTTAGCGACAGTTCCAGACGATCCGCTTCTTCGGCATCAATCGTGATCCCGACATTCAGCTCGCGGGCACGCTTAAGCAGCGACAGCACCGACTCATACATCTCATCCAGTACACGGGTCTCATTAGCCACGTCGTAACGAGGGTGCAGCGCCGACAGCTTGATCGATACCGTCGGATCCGGCGATTTTGCATTGCTGCCCTTCTGGCTCGAATAGGCATCGCGTCCGACTGCCTCGATAGCCATGATGTAATCTTTGAAATACTTCTGGGCATCCTGCGCTGTCAAAGCAGCTTCACCCAACATGTCAAACGAGTAGGTGAACCCTTGGTCTCGCTTGTCTTTACCGTTTTTCATTGCTTCGGCAATGGTGCGGCCAAGGACAAACTGGTGGCCCATGATTTTCATCGCCTGGTTCATTGCCTGGCGGATCACCGGCTCGGACATTTTGTTCACCAGGCGGTTGATCACGTGGCTAGGTGTTCCATCCTCCCTGGCATCCATGGTGACCACTTTTCCGGTCAGCATCAGCCCCCAGGTCGAGGCATTCACGAACAACGAGTCCGAATTTTTCAGGTGCGACTTCCAGTCAGCGACACTCAGCTTGTCGCGGATCAACGCATCTGCCGTTGCTGCATCAGGAATACGCATCAGGGCCTCGGCAAGGCACATCAGCAAGATGCCTTCCTTGGTATCCAAACTGTATTCCAGCAACAACGCATCAATCATCTGAATCGCGTTCTGATCGGCACGAACACGCTCGATCAACGTCGCGGCCTGTTCCGTGGTGTGTTTACGTTCTTGCTCTGAAGGCTCAGCCAAAGGTATCAACTGTTTAAGCCACTGAGACTCATCAACAGAATAGAGCGGTGAAATCAATGTCCAGATTTCTTCCAATGGTCGCTCAATAAATGATGGCTGAAGTACATCTGCCGCATTGAACATAATCAATCCCTCAATAGTGAACCTGATTGAATACCAGTATCTATATCTACTAGGCGATCTCGCTCAGGTTAAATGTTACACCAGTGTTAGCATTGAGAGGATTCTATTTTCCGCCACGCCGAGAGTCTTGCTATATTCTCCGATAATTTTTAGGAAAAGTCCGTTTTTTAACAAAAATAGACACAAAACTACATCAAAAAGTTTAGTTTCATATAGCGAAACGCTAATTACAGTTACGTTAATAGCGTTATTGACTGGCCAGCCAATAGCGGTTGTCTGGAACGATGATCAAGAGAGGGAGAAACACTGCAGCGCGTCGTCGCACTTCGAAGAATCGCGGTAGGATGTGGCATCAATGGCTAACTGGAATTTTTTAAGCAAACCATTGATTAAGAATATTTTTATATACAACTACCGTTAGCTGTGAATTTTTCGGTAGCGGGCTGGCGGCATACCGTAGAGGCGAGAGAATGCCTGGGTAAAACTGCTTTGGCTGGCAAATCC
>NZ_JAKRFQ010000343.1 GCF_022347985.1 Photobacterium sp. OFAV2-7 | reverse complement strand
TATACTTTTTACGTTAACCAGGCGCCTTATATAGAGAAATCTGAAAATATCGTTATCGCCCAATATGCCAAAGTCGTGATGGATACCTACGCGGCCGGAGAAGAGTGGGCTCCGCAGTTAAATACCCCGGTAGAAATTATACCGCTAACAAGACCGTTTGGACTGTGGACAAACAGTGTGTTCTCAGGCCGGGTATTAAAAAATGGTAAGCCGGCTGCGGGGGTGAGTGTTGAAGTGGAGTATGACAATAAGTCTAATGTCCCAATTATCGCAGATGCTTACGGAAAACATATTACAACCACTAATACCAACGGTGAGTTTTCGGTAACACTGCCAAAGGCAGGTTGGTGGGGAATTGCGGCCCTGATTGGTGCGGATGAGCCTATCGAGATAGGTGGCAAATCCTATCCCTATGAGCAAGCGGGAGTAATTTGGTTACAAACGAAGGATTTTGAATAGGAGATCAACATGCATATTGTTGATGGTGTATTGAGCACTCCTGTTTTAGCGATTGGCGCAGCAACTGCCGTGGCAGGAACTGTATACGGGCTGCGGCAGCTAGATGATAGCAAAATTCCTCAAGCTGCTGTTTTGGCAGCATGCTTTTTTGTCGCCTCGTTGATACACATACCGGTAGGGCCTTCTAGCGTACACCTTATTTTTAATGGGTTGCTGGGGCTGTTGCTTGGCTGGTCGGCATTTCCGGTGGTCGCCGTCGGGTTGGTTCTCCAGGGAGTGTTTTTAGGCTTCGGCGGCATCATGGTATTGGGCGTGAACCTGGTTAATATTGCTTTGCCTGCGGTGTTAGTTCACCTGTTCCTGTCATCTAAAGTGCATAAATACTCAGGAAGTGCGGTCGGATTTATGGCCGGGTTTGGTTCAGTCGTGCTTACCAGCGTGTTGGTTGCATTATCGCTAACTCTTTCCGGAGAAGTGTTTTGGAACAGTGCTGCTTTGGTATTAACGTCACACCTGCCAGTTGCTTTATTGGAAGGGTTTGTCTGCGCATATAGTTTTTCACTAATCAAAAAGGTTCGCCCTGAGATTGTGTGCAATATGAATAAAACGGTAGAGCCCGGGAGTGAAGGGTGAACGCGATGAAAGTTGATTTTAGATTTGTTAAGTCGCTTCTGGTTTTATTGCTGCTGGGTGTGAGTCAGCTAAGTTATGCACATCAAATGAGAGTGTTTGCTTACGTTGAAGGAGCAGATGTCATCGGTGAAACCTATTTTGCTGGTGGTGGGAAAGTTGTCAATGCAACAATAGAGCTGGTCCGTGATGATGCTGTAGTGGCGACAGTAGCCAGCGACTCCGAGGGCAGTTTTACGTTTCAGAACGTTGAGGCAGATTCTTATCAGATTAAAGCTGATGGCGGCCAGGGACATCTGGCAAGCTTTGATATCGACAGCAGTGAGTTCCCTTTTGCTGAGCCCGGTAATGAGCCATCTGGTGTCGCTGTGACTTCTGCACATCAAGTGCAAACAGAAAGTAAAAGTACCTGTAACCAACAAAGTAGTGCTGATCTTCAGCGGGCAATTACAAATGCTATCAGACCGCTTAGAACCCAACTAGAACAGTATGAAGCGCAAACGCGTTTTCGCGATATAGCAGGTGGTATCGGGTTTATTTTCGGCTTTTTTGGCCTGTTTGTCCTCGTTACCAGGAAAAAGGCGTAAATGATGGATATCACGCTTTTAGGTGGCTCGTTAGCCAGGGATAGCCATTCGCTCGTCACACATCATCGGTTACTTCTGGCGTTTGTTGTCGTGGCTGCAACCGTGTTGTCGGAGAGTGGAGTTTCTCATCTCGGATATTTCCTGATGGCCCTGCTTTTTTGGAAACAGAGTTCGATGGGACTGCGTGCGGGATTAAAGCGGCTGCTGCTGATAGATAGTGTCATTATTTTGGCTGTGCTGCCTTTGCCTTTCTCATTTGTCGGCAACGAAGCCGTGACTGTTGGGTCATTGGAGTTGTCGGTGTTCGGTTTGGCAAAAGCGCAAGATATTTTCATTAAATCGACGGTGTCATCCATTGTGATGATAAGCCAATGTCATGGCATATCGGGATTAGAGCTATCTAAAGCACTGGCCAGATTAAAGGTGCCAGGCAAATTTATCTTGCTGCTCCAGTTTTGTATTCGATATGTCAGTGTTATGCAGCAAGAAATTACCAGCTTGAGAACCGCAATGCTGGCAAGAGGCTTTGGTAACGGCCCAACGCTGCATAACTGGCGCAGCTATGGTTATCTGTTCGGAATGCTTTTGGTCCGTGCGTTAGCCAGAGCCGATCGCATCTGGTTTGCGATGAAATGCCGAGGCTACAAAGGGCAATTCCCGGCAACCTTATATCAAGACAAAAAGGCTGCGTTTAGCTGGCAATTGACAGGCTATTTTCTGTTAACGACAGCCATATTTTACGCAGACTTTTTAGGCCCGTATATCTATCAATTCTTCCTGGCTGGAGGGGCGCTGTAATGACTCTTATTGAGCTAAATAATGTCGTTTATAAAAGACCAAACGGTACCTATTGCGCAGACAGACTGAACTTCCGCCTGGATGTATCTCAAAAAGTATCGATTACAGGCAGTAACGGTAGTGGCAAAAGTACGCTCCTGCAACTGATATTAGGGCTTTTACAGCCAACAGAAGGTGAAATAAAGCTGTTTGGCCAGGTTTGCAGTAAAGAAGCTGATTTTGCGGCGGTAAGAACACGCTTGGGATTGGTTTTTCAGGATCCTGACGATCAACTGTTTTGTCCGACGGTTTTAGAAGATGTTTGCTTTGGTCCGATTAACCAGGGACCTTCTCAACTCGAAGCAGAGAAGTTGTCACTGCAGACGCTAAGGCGTTTGGGTATAGAACACTTGGCAAATGAGGTGAGCTACCGGTTGTCGGGAGGGCAAAAGCGATTAGCCGCTTTGGCAACAGTGCTGGTGATGAAGCCTGACGTTCTTCTTCTCGATGAGCCGACAAATGGCTTAGATGACAAGAACTATCAGCTGCTTATCGATGTCATCAACAGTCTCTCTATGCCCCTTGTCCTGATCAGTCACGATGAGCAACTGCGCGATGCACTGACGAATATCGAGTATCGGTTGGAAAATGGCAAGCTGACTTTGGTGCCGTCGAGCGCAGACGAGTTAATGGCTCAAGATGAGCCTGAGAGTGCCAGCTGATGGGGAAGCTAAAGCGCTCTCGTAATAAATCCGACTTGAGAGGCGGTTATACCACCGGGGCATGTGCAGCCGCGGTGGCAAGGGCTGCAGCGCGTAAGCTGGTCTCTCAGGAGCATTTTTCCGAGATTGAAATAGAACTACCCAACCGGGAGTTTGTCACGTTTACACTTGCTCGGCTGGAAGGTGGTGATGAAGTTCTTGCCGGTGTGATTAAAGATGCCGGAGATGATCCGGATTGTACCCACGGTTTAGAAATTCAATGTATTGCCCGCTGGAAGAATAGCCCGGGTATTCACATCACCGGAGGAAAAGGGGTCGCAACCGTGACCTTGCCGGGCCTTGAGCTCGCTGTTGGTGAGCCTGCGATTAATCCGGTGCCACGAAAAAATATCTACGAGATGGCGGAGCTTGAGTGGTTAAAAGCAAACGCCTTGCTTCGAGAAGAAATAGGGATTGAGCTGGAAATCTGTGTACCCGGCGGAGAAGAGGCGGCCAAGCAGACAATCAATGACCGTTTAGGTCTTATTGGCGGTATTTCTATTTTAGGTACCCGAGGAACGGTTAAACCATACTCCACCTCGGCTTTTGCGGCATCTGTCCGCCAGTCTATCGAAATTGCGAAGGCCAATGGCAGTGAGCATGTTGTGTTAACCACTGGCAGCCGCTCTGAAAAAGCCGCGATGAAACTGCTGCCGGAGCTATCCGAGCTGGACTTTATTCAGGCGGGCGATTTTATCGGTGTCGGCCTTCGTGCTGCCAAGCGCTATGAAATCAAGCAAGTCACTCTGGTTGCCATGATTGGCAAGATGGCGAAGTTGGTATCCGGACGAATGATGACACATGTATCCGGTCATGCGATTGACTTTCAGCAGCTCGGTCACCTTGCTCGTGAGGAGAATATTCCTCAATCGGTTTGTGAAGAAATTTCATTAGCTAATACCGGGCGCTACGTATTAGATCGGGTGCGTAACCTTGATTCGCAATCATACCTTAATCGTTTATGTCGCGAGGCGCATGAACATGCAAACCAATACACAACAGACGCGCTGGATATACAGGTTCTGCTTATCGATTTTGATGGCAGCCTGTTAGCCAGCTCCCCCGAATTGTCACTGAAAAAAAACAAATAATAGGCGGAATAGAAGTGGACAAAATGAAACAGATGACCCGTCAGGGTCAGGCGATAGAAAGAGATTCCTTCTCCATTATTGACCAGGAGATCCACGAGTTTCACGGAGGGCATAACTTTAGTGAAATTCAATGGCCTGTTGTCAGACGAGCTATTCATACAACCGGTGATTTTGAGTTCGCCAAGCTTTTTCAGTTTAGCAATGGTGCGATTGAATCCGGGCTTGAAGCACTCAAGCGGGGCTGTCCGATCGTGAGTGATGTCACCATGATCACCAGTGGTCTCAGTGCTCAACGACTCTCTGTTCATAACAACAAAACTTATTGCTTTATCAGTGATGAAGACGTGATTGCGACAGCCAAGGAAAAAGGGGATACCCGGGCGATTTGGTCGATGCGCAAGGCGCGGGACTTAGGGCTGCTCGACGGTGCGATTGTCGGTGTGGGCAATGCGCCGACGGCACTCTATGAAATCTTGAGAATGGTCGAAGCAGGGGAAGCTAAGCCGGCATTGGTTATCGGTATTCCAGTTGGGTTTGTGAAGGCAGATGAATCTAAACAAGCGCTGGCCGAGCAGAGTGCAGTGTCATACATCGCCAGCCTTGGACGCAAAGGCGGCAGCCCGATTGTGGTTTCCACGATCCATGCTCTTTTGGCGCAGACGGTGTAAATCGGTATGAGTAACATGAGCAGTATTTCTGTAGTCGGTGTGCCGGAAGATGGCTGCCTGGGGCTTACCAGTCGGGCCGTTGGCGTGGTCAGCCAGGCG
>NZ_JAKRFQ010000342.1 GCF_022347985.1 Photobacterium sp. OFAV2-7 | reverse complement strand
GATATGAACTGGAAGGCGATTCTGACGGAAACTGAGTACCAGCAATTCAAATGCAAACTGCTTGAAAGCCAACTTCAGCCTCTCGAAAAACAAGCTCTGGATATGCTCTTAGGCCTGCTTGACTGGCTAGAGGAACTCAAGGTTATCCGTCGCCTGAAAGCCAAGGGGTTTTCGATTACCGCACCGATCAAACTTCAGGGGCTAGAGGTTAATCACGTCGGATGGTGTGACTTCTCGACCTTATGGATTAATGACACGCCCGAGCTGACAGCCTCGGGGCTATAGAAGTAATGACCAAATAAAAGGCGATCTCTTGCAGATCGCCTTTATCATTGCTAGCCAGAGGACCGTTCCCCTTCTTCAGCAAGTCATATCGTTATTTACTGTCCTGTGCTGACAAGTAGCCCACAGCTTTGTCCGGGAAGTCGGTAAAGACACCGTCTACATTCGCCGTATTGTAGAAGATATCCAGCATGTCATTGAAGTCATTGGCATAGGCTGGAATGCGGCCGGTATCGGCACGGAAGGTGTATGGATGAACCTGCATACCTTGCTCATGTGCCGCCTTCACCAGTCCGGTTAGCTTGATGTTACCTTTGGTTGACTTGTCAGATACCACCATTGGCTTCCAAGGACCCACGCCGTCGGCGTACTTGGCCACTTTTTCCATTCCGCCCTTGGCAAACATCCAGTCATAGCTATAAGGCTGGGCCTGTCCTTTGGTGTCATAGACCATGGTCTCGTTCCAATCGGTATAGGCCAGTAGCTGCACCAGCTTAACGTCCATGCCCATGGCCGGCATCAGCTCGTCATGAATGCGCTTTAGCTCATTAAAATCAAATGTCTGAAGGAAGACATTACTGTCTTTGTTAGTGTAGCCATAGTCTTTAAGCACCTTCAGCACCGCTTTACTGATGTCTTTGCCTTCGTGGCGGTGGAACCATGGCGCTTTGATTTCAGGGTAAATACCGATGTCATAGCCCAACGACTTGTTCAAGCCCTGGATCATCTCGATTTCTTCCTCGAAGGTCGGTACTTTAAAGTCTGACTGCCACATCGGATAACGCTCAGGGAAGCCCTGAACCTGCTTGCCGTCTTTGATCTTGAAGCCTTCCGTCACGCTCAGCTGCTTGATTTCAGCCAGGGTAAAGTCAATCGCATAATAACGACCATCTTCACGGGCACGATCAGGGAATACCTGGGCCACATTGGTAACACGGTCCAGGTAGTGGTCGTGCAGCACCACCAGGCGGTCATCCTTGGTCATTACCACATCTTGCTCGATATAGTCTGGCTTCATCGCATAAGCCATGGCTTTGGCCGGAAGCGTATGTTCAGGCAGGTACCCCGAGGCGCCACGGTGGGCAACCACTATCTTGTCTGAGTCTGGGGCTGATTGAGCGAAAGCAGGAGCAGCAAGCAGGGTACTGGCAATAGCTGCGGCAAGACATATTTTTTTCATTATTATCAATCCTTAACGTTCGATGCTCTTATCTGGGGAAAGTAAAGCCAACGCCGGGCTTATACAACGAAAATCATAATAAGCAGTATTGGATGATATGTTTTGAACTTTTACTCTAAACGTGATCAAATACATTCGAATAACCACATAATAGTTTCGAATAGTGATATTGGGTCCATTTTCATACTCGTTCGAAATGCATTCGTGAGTTCATTAATCTGTACAGGTATGACTGCACACTACCCTTCAGGCTTGAGAATAATCAGCGAGCATAAAAAAACCGGAGCCAATGCTCCGGTTTTCAATAATTAAGCGCGTTATCCGCTAGGACTACTTACGACGCCATGTCGTCCCCTGCGGGCCGTCTTCAAGGATAATATCCATTGCCAAGAGCTTGTTGCGTGCCTCATCAGCTGCCGCCCAGTCTTTCGCAGCACGGGCATCCAAACGCTGTTGAATCAGCGCTTCGATTTCCGCCACATCATCGCTTTCACCGGCACCACCCTGCAAGAAGGCTTCCGGCTCCTGCGCCAACAGGCCAAGAACATCAGCCAGCTCACGCATACGTGCGCCCAGTGCCGATGCCGCAGCGAGATCATCTGATTTCAGGCGGTTGATTTCACGTGCCATATCAAACAGTGCAGAATAAGCTTCCGGCGTATTGAAATCGTCATCCATAGCTTCTTTAAAGCGAGTCACGAATTCGTCGCCACCAGCTGCTGGTACGTCGGCATCCAGACCGCGTAGCGAGGTATACAGTCGCTCAAGAGCAGAGCGGGCCTGCTTCAGGTTATCTTCGCTGTAGTTCAGCTGGCTACGGTAATGACCGGACATCAGGAAGTAACGTACGGTTTCGGCATCGAAATAGCCCAGTACATCACGGATGGTAAAGAAGTTACCCAGAGACTTGGACATCTTCTCGCGATCGACCATTACCATGCCACTGTGCATCCAGGTATTCACATACTGCGAGCCTGTTGCGCAGCATGACTGGGCAATCTCATTTTCATGGTGCGGGAATTGCAGATCAGAACCACCGCCGTGGATATCAAAATGATCACCCAGGATTGCCGAGTTCATTGCCGAACATTCAATGTGCCAGCCCGGACGACCTGCGCCCCATGGCGATTCCCACGTCGGCTCGCCCGGCTTGGACATTTTCCACAACACGAAATCCAGCGGACTGCGCTTGGCCGTTTCAATATCAACACGGGCACCAGCCTGCAGCTGCTCAAGATCCTGCTTAGACAGCTTGCCGTATTCGTCAAACTTGCTGACTTCAAACATCACATCGCCATTGTCAGCCACGTAGGCAAAACCACGCTCGATCAGGCGTTCACACATGGCAATAATTTCAGCGATGTAGTCCGTCGCACGAGGCTCAATATCCGGACGCTTCATGCCCAGCGCATCGAAGTCGGCGTGCATTTCGCCAATCAGGCGCTCGGTCAGCGAATCACAGCTTTCGCCATTTTCTGCCGCACGCTTAATGATCTTGTCATCGATATCGGTGATATTACGAACAAAGGTCAGATCATAACCGGAATAGCGCAGGTAGCGAGAAACCACATCGAACGACACGAAAGTACGGCCATGACCAATGTGACACAAATCGTAAATGGTAACCCCACAGACGTACATGCCTACTTTACCAGGCTGGATGGGTGTAAATTCCTCTTTCTGTCTAGTGAGCGAGTTATAGATCTTTAACATGTCTCGTAGTTACTCATTTTATGGGGTTACGTTAAGAGGAGTAATTACACCTCTAATAACTAATGAAGGCAAGGAAAAATACGCTAAGGACGCGGTTTATACCGGCCTGGGAGAGAAAACAACCACTGTGCCGGAAAGTCCGCAATCGCAGGGTAATTGATTTCCCGCTTTCATCACGGTTCACCTATAGTTATACCAATGTGGTTACTTATTGGTTTGGCATGAAATTCGGTGAAATAATCATCTTATTTCACCATAGACGGAGAATGATGAGAGATCATGTTGACGCCTTTCCTTAGTAATATAAAATCCGGTATTTAAAGCAATAAACATCCATTAAAGGACAAGCTCATGGTAACGCTTCACACTACTTTTGGTGACATCAAGATTCAGCTAAACACAGAAAAAGCGCCTGAAACGTGTGCAAACTTCCTACAATACTGCCGTGACGGTTTCTACAGCGATACACTATTCCACCGTGTTATCGATGGTTTCATGATCCAGGGCGGCGGCATGGCTTCTGGCATGGTAGAGAAAGAAACTCGCGCGCCAATCAGAAATGAAGCGAACAACGGCCTAAGTAACAAAGTTGGTACGCTGGCTATGGCGCGTACTATGGAGCCGCACTCTGCAAGCTCGCAGTTCTTCATCAATGTAAACGACAACAAGTTCCTGGACTTCAAATCAGAAACACCTGACGGCTGGGGCTACTGTGTATTTGCAGAAATTGTTGAAGGCATGGACGTTGTTAACAAGATCAAAGCGGTTTCTACCGGTAACTGGGGCTATGTGCACCAGGACGTGCCTGTTGAAGAAGTGGTCATCAACAGCGTCACTATCGAAGAGTAATCCATACTCTCAGGGTGGCCTTATGGCCGCCCTCCCTTCCTTATGACAACACTGTTTATTTCTGATCTGCACCTCAGTGCCGAGCGTACCGATATCACCGACTGTTTTCTTACTTTCATGAAAGAAGAAGCCACGGGGGTCGATGCCCTGTACGTCTTGGGTGATCTCTTCGAAATGTGGATTGGCGACGATGACGACTCTCCCTTCCACCAGCAAATCAAGTCGGCCTTCAGGCAACTGACAGAATCGGGGGTACCCTGCTACTTCATTCACGGTAACCGTGACTTTTTGGTCGGAAAGCGATTTAGCCGAGAAACCGGCGTGAAGCTACTGCCGGAGCATAGCGTGATCGACTTGTATGGCACGCCGACGTTGATCCTCCATGGCGATACACTGTGCACCTTGGACGAAGATTATCAACGCTACCGGAAAAAAGTACATAACCGCTTCATTCAATGGTTATTTTTCCGCTTGCCGCTGTCCTACCGACAGAAAATCGGTAACAAGATGCGCAGTAACAGCAGCATGACGAACCAGGAAAAATCGCAGGATGTCATGGATGTCACCCCGGATGAGGTGGAAAAGATCATGGCACAGTACCAGGTAACGGCAATGATCCACGGCCATACCCATCGCCCTGCTGTGCATCGCTTGAGCGTCGGCAGTCAACCTGCTTCACGGACGGTACTGGGTGACTGGTATGATCATGGTTCAGTACTGGTCTGCACACCTGATGGCTGCCAGCTGGAAACACGCGACTTTACGCTGCCGCCCTAACCGCTAGCGATTCAGCCGGGCCGCTCGCTTCTTGCTCATTACTTAAAAGGTACGCCATAGCGTACCTTTTTTATTGTGATGACGACTGACTCTAACGGCTACCTTTTTCTAACTGCTAGGATAGTGATTGCGCTGAGCTCAGTTTTGCGCGCTCACCTGCCCAAGATCGGTACATCGAGAGTGACGTATAAAGTACAACCCCAATCACCAGCCAGGCCAGCAGTTGCAGATCCAGCGACTTAACCAGATAGGCCGCAATCACCACCCCGATCGGCCCGGTTATCGCTACTATCAAGGCC
>NZ_JAKRFQ010000341.1 GCF_022347985.1 Photobacterium sp. OFAV2-7 | reverse complement strand
ATCTAAACGATACTGTCGAGAAGCTCTGCACAGTGAATCCTAAAGCTAATCTGTGCAGTGACGGTACTCCGCGTTCATCAACGATTCTTGAACTGTTGGAGAAAATCGACCCTGCTACCGATGGCGCGCAGGCGCTGCTGGCAGATATCCGTCCGCTGGACGGCTTTAACTGGGGCTATGACCCATTCCACTACAATGCACCAGAAGGTAGCTATGCGGTAGAAAGTGACGGCGTTAGTCGAATCAAAGAGTACCGTAGCATGATCCTCAAACTGCATGAGCTAGGTTTCAGAGTCGTGCAGGATGTTGTTTACAACCACACCTTCTCATCGGGCCTTTATGATAAATCGGTACTGGATAAGACCGTACCTGGTTATTACCACCGCCTTAACCCGGTAACGGGTGCTGTCGAGAACTCAACCTGTTGTGACAATACGGCGTCAGAGAACCGGATGTTTGAGAAGCTGGTTGGCGATAGCATCATGATGTGGGCGCAGGACTATAAGATTGATGGTTTCCGCTTCGATCTAATGGGCCATCTGATGAAGTCGAGCATGGTCAAGGTCTATGACCAGGTGAAAACGGTTGATCCGGATAACTGGTTCTATGGTGAGGGCTGGAACTTCGGCGAAGTCGTCAATGGTGCTCGTGGCGAGAATGCCACCCAGTGGCCAATGGCCGGGACAGGGATCGGTACCTATAACGATCGCCTGCGAGACGGTGTACGAGGTGGTGGTCCGTTCGACAGCGGTCTTGCCTTGCTACAAACCCCGGGCTTTGCCAATGCCGGTGATCGTTTTGATGCCAACCTGAAATCAAAAATGGATCTGATCCGTTACGGTATGACAGGTAACCTTCAGGCTTATCCTCTTGAAACCTCAACGGGTATCACTGTTAATGGCCGTGATTTTAAATACGGCGATCAAGGGGCGGCGTATACCTTGGATCCACAGGAATCCATTAACTACGTTTCCAAGCACGATAACCAGACATTGTGGGACTTCAACCAGTACAAGGCAGACCCGAGTGTGGCGGTTGAGGATCGCGCGCGGATGCAGATCATAGGTCTGGCACCGGTTATGTTAGGGCAGGGGATCCCGTTCCTGCATATGGGCTCGGAGCTGCTTCGTTCCAAATCCATGGCGCGTGATAGTTACGACTCCGGTGACTGGTACAACAAAGTTGATTTTAGCAAGCAAACCAATAACTGGAATGTGGGTCTGCCACGAGCAGACAAAGATCAAGCCAACTGGGAGGCGATCAAGCAGGTTATTGCTAACCCTAACACTCAGGCTCGCCCGCAAGATATCGAATGGACTGATGCTCGCTTCAAAGAGCTGCTGAAGATCCGCTCGACGACACCATTACTTAAACTGATCACTGAAGATGAAGTACTTAAACGTGTTCGCTTCCACAACACCGGAGCATCATCCGCGCCGGGAATGATCGTGATGAGTGTGGACGACGGCGTTAATGCTGGTGCTGATCTTGATGTCAATTATCAGGCGTTGGTAGTGGTGATTAACGCTAATATCAGCACCCAGTCGGTAACGATTGACGGCACCACCGGGTTTGAGCTTCATCCTGTGATGGCGAGTTCTGCCGATAGCAAGATCAAACAGTCGAGCTTTACAAGTGGTACCTTCGAAGTACCTGGATTGACTGCTGCAGTGTTTGTTAAACCACAAAGCGGAGATCAAGGTGAAGGGCTTGGCGGCGAAACCAAACCTGTGGTGAAAGCCCCTTACGGCAGTGAAAAGATCTTTGTTCGCGGCTCATTCAATAGCTGGGAACAAGATGCCGAGATGCAGTATATCGGCGACGGGAAATACATGCTGGAACGCTATTTCGAGCCGGGAGTGTATGAGTTCAAGATTGCCTCGGGTGACTGGAGTACGGTGAACTTAGGCTTTGACCAGGTTAAATCCGGTGACGGTTCGGTCAGCTTTGAAAAGAACGGCGATAACATTCGCATCACGGTAACTGAGCAGGGCGTGTGGCGCTTTGAGCTTGATGCCAGCAACAAAGATCAGCCTTCCGTGGTGGTGAAAACTACCGGTACTGACTTTGCCTGTTACGGTGGCGACAACAAAGCTTGTGACCTCAGGGTGTATCAGGTGATGGTTGAATCATTCGTTGATGGTGATAACAGCTCTGATTATAACGAAGGGTATGGTTCCTCTCATCACCGTGGTGACCTGCAGGGGATCATCAATAGCCTTGATTATATCAAGAGCCTTAATGTGAATGCGCTGTGGCTAACACCTGTGTTTGACTCCTGTGCAGGTTCGGCAGGGGATAACAAGCTGGATGCAACAGGCTATTTCGCCTGTGACTTCTTCAACGTTGATCCGAACTTTGGAACCAATGAACAGCTGAAAACCTTGATTAACACGGCTCATGACAAAGGTCTGTATGTCTTCCTCGACGGCGTCTTTGGTCACACCAATAAAGTGACGGTGAAACCATCGCCAACAGGCAAACTGCCAACGTTGAAATCGGGTGGATCGAGCTATCCGGGCCAGCTGGTGGTTTATCCAGACAGCGATAGCCTGGCGTTCTTTAAAGAGGTGGCAACGCACTGGATCACCGAGTATGACATTGATGGTTGGCGTTTGGATCAGGCTTACCAGTTGCCGTTAGCTGAGTGGCGTGAAATTCGTTCAGCGGTTGAAGCAGCGTCGGCTGACAACAAGGCCGCAGGCAAGGCTTGGGGCACCTTGGGCTATATGGTTGGTGAAGTATGGAAAGGGGCTGGTGAAATTGCAGCGACGACCTACGGCACCGACAAAGAACCGGCGCTGTCTTCAGCATTTAACTTCCCGCTACGATATGGTTTGGTTAAAGCTCTGGCTGTGGAGGAGTCAGGGAACTCCGGTAATGCAACCGGGATCAATGCATCCTGGAACAAGATCGAAAACTACCCATACCATGCAATGCCTAATCTGATGCTTGGCAACCATGACTTGGTGCGCTTTGGTGATTTGATCCAGCGTGGCAATAAAGGTGAGTACTTCCAGCGCCATAAGGCGGCGTTTAGTTTCATGACGGCTTGGTCTGGCCCAATCACCTTCTACTACGGTGACGAGATTGGTGATGAAGTCGACGGCTTTGCTGCCAAGGTGGAAGACAACTGCGCAGCGCAAGGATTGTGTGATGATCATGTCGCACGTTCAAGTGCCAAGATTGAAGGGGTAACAGGCGTCACTTTATCGGCCGAGCAGGCAGATTTGAAGGCTTGGCTTAGCAAGGCGATGGCGGTACGTGCTGCTACGCCTGCATTGTATAAAGGTAAGCGCCGTAATCTGTTGAGTTCCGAGACTGTGTATGCGGATCTGAAGCAATATGGCGATCAGCAGGTAGTGTATGTACTGAATACCACTACCGACGAACAGAACTTCGAACTGGATATGAGCAAGGTGAAAGCGACCAGCCAGCTAGTCGATCTGTTAACGGATGAAGTGATTGTAACGGGAGATCAGAAGACGACTATCACAGTCCCAGCCCTAACAGGCCGACTGTTGAAAGTTAACTAACCGCTCTCTAAAACACAGCTATCTTCCTGATAAAAAAGAAAAAGGTCTGCCTCGGCAGGCCTTTGTTTTAGGTAGTCTGCTCACACATTGTGCAATGGATATGCTTTAAGCTAACTCATTGACATAGTTGATTATTTACTGATGATAAAACGTGTAATTGCTCTGATGGTTGTTTGGTTATTCCCGGCGATGGTGAATGCCCAATATAAAGGGGAGACGGTTCAGACCCCAATGGTAGACGAAGGGATGTTTTGGGATTCGAATATCACTTTGGAAGCAACGTTATACAAACCCGAGGGGGATGGTCCTTTTCCTCTAGTGATCTTTAACCATGGTTCTACAGGCCCTGGAGTTATTCCAGAGGACATGACTATCAATCCATGGGGCTTTGGTGATTATTTACTTAAAAAAGATATCGCATTGCTGATTCCGATGAGAAGAGGACGAGGGGCTTCTGGCGGAAGCTATGATGAGCCATACACCTGTAACACAAAGGGGATCACCGAGGGTATTGAGTATGCACTGGAATCACTTGATGCCACATTTAGTTATCTAGATTCTCAGTCGTGGGTTAACAAAGAGAAAATTGTACTTTCTGGTCATTCCAGAGGAGGAATGCTTTCACTTGTCTATGCTTCTGAACACCCTAAATCCGCGGTTGGTGTCCTTAACTTTTCGGGTGGTTGGGTGTCGGATAGTTGCCAACTTAATAATGAGTCAGCCAACTTGCCAATGTTCAAAAATGCCGGGCAAAAAATGCAAGTGCCAAGCCTTTTCATTTACGGGCGTAACGACCCTTTTTATGCCGATGAGAGTATTGAAGAATATGCTGAAACTTTTAAAGCCTCTGGAGGCGATCTCACATTCAAATTCTATAAGTTAGGGCAGCAAGTCAGCGGTCATAGCGTATTTGATTCGTACTGGTATCTATGGGCTGATGTTGTTGATGATTTTCTGCTTCAGCAGGGCATGGCGGAAATTCAATAGCTTCCTATTCGAGGTGCTGCAAAATGAAGTCAATACACTGTTTGATTTTTGGGAGCAGGTATTAGGCCTGTTGGTACAAAACAAAAATATCCAAATTAATCTGTTGCCTACTGGAAATAGGGGAGTTGATCGGTACTTGTATCAGCTCCCCTTATGCAATATAAAGCATGGTACTCAATATGAAACTCATTAATTATAATTAATTGGGAGGTTTCAAAAATGAACTAATGTTTAGTGATCGTTCATTGGATTGAAAAAGTGATGCTTTACACTTGGTACTTTTTGGTGTGGAATTTGATTTCTTGTCAATAATCACTAGCTCTCAAAATCCGAACTAAGGTAACAGTATGATAGTGAATCAAAGTAGTGAGAATACCTGCAAAGAGTATCAACGACGGGTTTTTGAGGCAATGAACTATATTAGTGAACATGCTACAGAAACTCTTTCTCTGGAAGATGTTGCTCAAATTGCTCATTTCTCTAAGTTTCATTTTCACAGGATTTTTAAAGTTTTTACAGGTGAGACTTTAGCCGATTTCACAAGAAGAATACGATTAGAAAAAGCTGCAAGTTTACTCTACTTTAACCCTGAG
>NZ_JAKRFQ010000340.1 GCF_022347985.1 Photobacterium sp. OFAV2-7 | reverse complement strand
ACAAACGCATTGCACAAATTTCCGGGCCTGACTCGGCAGCCCTGTGCCAGTTCCGTTCGCAAGGCTACCAACAGGCATTGCGTCGTGCAGGCGTCGAACTCAATCCGGCCTATACCGTTAAGGGCGATTTCACGTTCGCAGCCGGTGCCCGCGCCGTCACTGCCCTGCTGTCCCTGCCCGAGCCACCAACGGCGCTGTTGTGCCATAACGATGTCATGGCCATCGGAGCCATGCAACAAGCCAAGCGTCTGGGTTTCCGGGTACCGCAAGATTTATCGATTGTCGGCTTCGATGACATCCAGTTCGCCGAATACTGCGATCCGCCTCTGACCACCGTGTCTCAGCCTCGTTATGAAATCGGCCGTCAGTCGATGCTGATGTTGCTTGAAATCCTCAAGGGCAAGGAAATCTCATCAGGCTCCCGCCTGCTCGATGCCAAGCTGGTGATCAGGGAAAGTGCCGCGCCACCGGCCCAGTAACCGGAATACAGTCCCAATGTGAGCTTATGTTTTGGGCATAAGCTCACAAAATTCACCCAATGGCGTGCAAGCATTTCGTCCAGATCTGATCCCAACACTAGTCAGCCCCAGCGCAACTTTGTAACATAGCGAGAATTGTTTTCCCGTTGTGTTTATTCTAACTGTGGCCACAAAAGATTATGTAAAGCGCGGACGCTCGCCGAAAAAGCCAGCCCGTAACACACGTAAAGCCCCTGCCTCTGGCGGCTTCCCGATAAAATGGGCACTGATAGCATTGTGCCTGGTCTGCGCACTCGGCTACGGCCTGTATTTCCTGTCAACAACGCCGGCTCCCCAGCCCGAGACCGTTCAGCCAAAACCCGCGCCGAAGCCACAGCCGCAACCCGCCGTTAAGGCGCAAGAGAAAAAGCTGCCGCCGAAACCGGAAGAAAAATGGCGCTATATCGAGGAGCTGGAAAACAAGGAAGTCCCGGTCGAGGCCAAGAAAGAGCAGAAGCCTAGCCGCCCTTATCTGATGCAATGCGGCGCCTATCGCAGCCAAGATCAGGCCGAGCAGCGCAAGGCCATGATTGCCTTCCAGGGACTCACCAGCCAGGTCAAGATCAGCCAGGGCGAGAAAGGCAACTGGTACCGGGTGATCCTGGGTCCCTACCCGCAAAAGCGCAAAGCCGAAAGTGACCGCAACATGCTGCGACGAGCCGGTATCGAGCCTTGTGCCATCTGGTTCTGGGAATAAACGGCCCGCCCCGGAAAGCCCGCAACATCAGGTTCAAGAAAAAGGATGCAACTGCATCCTTTTCTTTTTCCAATCCCGATACCTTGAAAAAATCCCCCCCCATCCCCAGATAAGCATTAATACCGATACCGGCACACGCCGGAGAGACTCAAAGAGGTAAAACCGTGACAACTATCGTATCTGTACGTCGAAACGGTAAAGTCGTTATCGCCGGTGATGGCCAGGTTTCCCTGGGCAATACCGTTATGAAAGGTAACGCTCGCAAAGTGCGCCGTTTATACAACAACAAAGTTCTTGCAGGCTTTGCCGGCGGCACGGCTGATGCCTTCACCCTATTCGAGCGTTTTGAGCGTAAGCTGGAAATGCACCAGGGCCATCTTCTCAAGTCAGCCGTCGAGCTAGCCAAAGACTGGCGCACCGACCGCATGCTGCGCAAGCTGGAAGCCCTGCTGGCGGTAGCCGATGAAACCGGCTCCCTGATCATCACCGGTAACGGTGACGTCGTCCAACCGGAACATGATCTGATTGCAATCGGTTCAGGTGGTAATTTTGCCCAGGCCGCAGCGACAGCCCTGCTGGAAAATACCGATCTCAGTGCCCGTGAAATTGCGGAGAAATCACTGAACATTGCCGGTGATATCTGTGTCTTCACCAACCACCAACACACTATCGAAGAGCTTGATACCAAGTAAGGAAGCCGTAATGTCTGAGATGACTCCTCGCGAAATCGTTCATGAGCTTGATCGTCATATCATCGGTCAAGACAAGGCCAAGCGTGCAGTGGCCATTGCCCTGCGTAACCGCTGGCGCCGCATGCAGCTTCCTGAAGAACTGCGTGTCGAAGTAACCCCGAAAAATATTCTGATGATCGGCCCGACCGGTGTCGGTAAAACCGAAATTGCCCGCCGCCTGGCCAGACTGGCCAACGCCCCCTTCATCAAGGTTGAAGCGACCAAGTTCACCGAAGTGGGCTATGTGGGCAAAGAAGTCGAAACCATCATTCGCGATCTGACAGATGTCGCGGTGAAAATGACCCACCAGCAGGCGATGGAAAAAGTCCGCTTCCGCGCCGAAGAGCTGGCCGAAGACCGCATTCTCGATATTCTGCTGCCACCGGCACGTGATGCCTGGGGCCAGAACGAAGAAGCAGACAGCAACTCTACGGCCCGCCAGTCTTTCCGCAAGAAACTGCGCGAAGGCAAGCTGGACGACAAAGAGATCGAAATCGAAATCGCCGCCCCGCAAATGGGTGTCGAGATCATGGCTCCTCCGGGCATGGAAGACATGACCAACCAACTTCAGGGCATGTTCCAGAACCTGGCCGGTAACACCACCAAAAAGCGCAAGATGAAAATCAAAGACGCGATGAAGGCGGCGACCGAAGAAGAAGCGGCGAAACTGGTCAATCAGGAAGAACTGAAAGAACAGGCCATCTTTGCGGTTGAAAACAACGGCATCGTGTTCCTCGACGAAATCGACAAGATTTGTAAGCGCGGTGAATCATCGGGTCCAGACGTGTCTCGCGAAGGTGTCCAGCGAGACTTACTGCCATTGGTAGAAGGGAGCACCGTATCGACCAAGCACGGTATGGTCAAAACCGATCACATCCTGTTTGTTGCATCCGGTGCCTTCCAGGTGGCAAAACCATCGGATCTGATCCCGGAGCTTCAGGGTCGCCTGCCAATCCGCGTCGAGCTTGAAGCCCTTACCAGCGGCGATTTCAAGCGTATCCTGACCGAGCCAAATGCCTCGCTGACCGAGCAGTACAAGGCACTGATGGCCACCGAATCGGTAGAGATTGAGTTTGCCGAAAGCGGGATCAACAAACTGGCCGATGCCGCGTGGCAGGTTAATGAACGTACCGAAAACATCGGTGCCCGCCGCCTGCACACGGTCATGGAGCGCCTGATGGAAGAACTGTCCTACGACGCGACCGAAAAATCGGGTGACAAGCTGGTCATCGACGAAGCCTATGTCAACGAGCGTCTCGGTGAGCTGGTTGAAGACGAAGACTTGAGCCGCTTCATCCTGTAAGCCCTAACGATCTATTTGTTCTTCTCCTATATCAAAACGGTGCTTTAAGGCACCGTTTTTTTGTTCTTGAACAAACAATCTGCCGATAAAGTTGCCCATCGCTGTGTATACGCCATAATAGCCCTTCGACTGATTCCGAAATAAGCACATTATGAATTCATCTTCACTCGCAATCTGGCTGGATGCCGCAAGACCGAAAACCTTGCCGCTGGCTGTCGCATCGATTGTATGCGGAAGTGCAGTCGCAGGATGGCAAGGAAGTTTTTCTGCTTTAGTAGCGGGCCTGGCCCTGCTGACCGCACTCCTACTCCAGATCCTGTCTAATCTGGCAAATGACTATGGCGATGCCGTCAAAGGAACGGACAACGAGCACCGCCTTGGGCCACAACGCGCAATCCAGTCTGGGCTGGTAACCCCGTCAGCGATGCGCAATGCGATGATCTTAAATATCCTGCTGACCGTCACCAGCGGCCTGAGCCTGATCTTCATCGCCTGCAACAACCTCCAGGATATGTTCGGTTTTATGCTGCTGGGCCTGATGGCAATTGCGGCCTCCATAGCCTATACCGTCGGTAACAAGCCCTACGGCTACCGCGGCCTGGGCGATCTCTCGGTACTCATGTTCTTTGGCTGGCTTGGCGTTGCCGGTACCTACTACCTGCAAACCGGACAAATCGACTCGGTCATTATGTTACCTGCCACGGCCTGCGGTCTGCTAGCCGTCGGTGTATTGAATATCAACAACCTGCGGGATATCGACAATGATCGGGCCTGCGGCAAGCTTACCCTGGCGGTACGCATGGGGCCTGACTGGGGACGCAAGTACCATTTGTTCCTGCTGGCTGGCAGCGTACTCTGCCTAGCGTTGTTTGCTGCCCTTGAGTTGCACTCGCCGTTTGGCTGGCTGTTCGTCCTGAGTGCCCCCCTGTTGTTCAAGCACGGGAAACAGGTACTACAGTCAGCAGACGGAGCCGCCCTGCGCCCGATGATGGCCACCATGGTAAAATGTGCGCTGCTTACAAACCTGCTGTTCGCCGCCGGCGTGGTACTGGCAGCCGGCTAGAATCTGACGCGCTAACTTGCCCCTGCTTTGTGAGGGGCGTTATTGCAATGTCATATTGGCTAGTTATACTTTCAACAGGTTAGCAGAAAGCCATCAGCAACGAATCATGCTCAGCAGGCTGTATACCGACCCTTTTCAATTGCCACAAGAAGAAGCGAACTTATGGAATATAATACGTCCGAACTATGCGATATCTACCTCGACCAAGTCGATGTTGTTGAGCCAATGTTCAGCTCTTATGGTGGCCGAAACTCTTTCGGCGGCCAGGTAACAACCATTAAGTGCTTTGAAGATAACGGGCTGATTCGTGATGTGCTGCAACAACCCGGTGTGGGCCGTGTATTGCTTGTCGACGGCGGGGGCTCACTGAGACGCGCACTCATTGATGCTGATATCGCGCAGCTGGCTGCCACTAATGAGTGGGAAGGGATTATTGTCTACGGCTGTGTCCGCAACGTCGATGATCTGGACGAAATGGAGCTAGGCATCCAGGCGATGGCTTCCATTCCGGTCGGTGCCGATGAACAGGGTATCGGTGAAGTCGATGTCGCCGTGAATTTTGGCGGAGTCACCTTCCTGCCGGAAGATCACATCTATGCCGATACGACGGGAGTTATCCTTTCACCCGAGCCGCTTGATATCGAGTAGGCAGGATAACGAGCAAGCTGGAGCCATCAGGCTGCCAGCCTCTCATTACATAGCGTCCCTGACAGATAAAAAAACAGAGCCAAAAGGCTCTGTTTTTTTATTCAACGCTGTCCATCTTGCCAAGCAGGTTGCGTACACGCTCCTGCCAGGCCTGATGATCATTTAGATCGG
>NZ_JAKRFQ010000339.1 GCF_022347985.1 Photobacterium sp. OFAV2-7 | reverse complement strand
TGGTGCCGCTATTGAGGCTAACGGGTGCTCCGCGGAAACAATCAGTGACTGGTAGAACTGGCTGATAGGCATAAATTCCAGATTTTCTGGCAGGCTCTTTCTGTAAAAGAGAATACCTATATCGGCTTTTTTCTCGCTAACCCAACGGGCAATATCATCCTGCGAGCCATTGATAATGGTGAGCTTTAACAGCGGATACTGCGCGGCAATTTGCAAGAAAAAGTTCTCAAATGACAAAATAGGTACCGCTTCGTCCATGGCCACGGTGAGTGAAATCTCTTCACCGGTCGAGACGGTCATCGCCCGCGATTGCATACGCTGACACTGCGCCAGCACCGCTTGCGCCTCGGTATACATCTCTTTGCCTTCAGGCGTTAGCACCGGCAAGCGAGCGCTACGGTCAAACAGTTCGAATCCGAGGTCGGCTTCCAAATTGGTGATCGCCGTGCTCACCCGGGACTGGGCCTTGCCTATTTGTCTTGCCGCCGCAGAGAACGACCCCTGATTGACTGCCATAACAAAGGCTTCTAACTGATCAAGCGTCCAATTCATTTCACCTCCTCATCTTTACCCCTCCCAATGTATCCGAAAATCGGATGGATACCAACTTTCATCAATCTGTATTTCACGCATAATTCCCCCTAGACATCAAAAAGTGAATAATGACTATGCAAGAGAAAGTAACCACCGATAATTCAGTAAATCGCACGTTTTGGCGCTATGCGATCCCGTCAGTTGTTGCCATGTTGGTCAACGGCCTCTATCAGGTCATCGACGGCATTTTTGTGGGTCACTATATTGGCTTTGAGGGCCTGGCCGGGATCAATATGGCGTGGCCTATTATTGGTGTGATTGTCGGTCTTGGTCTATTGGTAGGAATGGGCTCTGGCAGCCTGATCTCTATCTACCGCGGCGAAGGGGCTACAGACAAAGCGCGCAGGACATTGACAACAGGCCTAGGCCTCATTCTTATTGCCGGTGTGCTAATGATGGCGTTGGTCTCGGCATTCGGGCCAGCGATGCTTATCGCCCAGGGAGCCGTGGGAGCAACTCTGGAACTTGGCATTGAATATATCGATATCTTCTCGTGGGGAGCGATATTTACGATTGCAGCTGGCGCAATGCCAATGCTGATCCGCAATGATGATAGCCCGAACTTTTCGACCATTTTGATGGTCATCGGCGCCCTGATTAATATTGCGCTCGATTACCTATTCATAGGCCGATTTGGCTGGGGACTGGAAGGCGCAGCAATCGCTACCATTTTCTCGCAAGTTACCGTATTTGTTGTCGCTATTGGCTACTATTTTTCGCCATTTTCCCAGCTAAGGCTGAGCTTGGGAAAGCTACGATTCAGCCCGAGACTGGCTGCTAAATCCATCGGATTAGGCACCTCAAGCCTGTTCATGTATGCCTATTTCAGCTTCGTTATTGCTCTGCATAACCGGCTATTCATGGAGTATGGCAGCTCGGTACACGTTGGTGCGTTTGCTATCGTCGGCTACCTGATGACCATGTATTACCTGTTAGCCGAAGGGGTTGCCGGTGGTATGCAGCCTCCGGTGAGCTATTACTTTGGCTCAGGGCAAATGAGTAAGATAAAAGCAACGCTTACCCTGGCCATCAAAGTAGTACTGCTCACCGGTATTAGCGCCGTGATACTACTAAACCTGTTTCCCGAGGCCATGATCGGCCTGTTTACCAGTGACGATCCGCTACTGGTCAGTGAAACGACAAACGGCCTGCGGCTACACCTGTTCTCGATGTTTCTGGATGGCTTTATTGCCCTGTCATCTGTGTATTTCATGGCAGTCAATCAAGGCGGAAAGGCACTGGCGATTTCCGCTGGCAACATGCTCATTCAGTTGCCATTCCTGTATCTGTTGCCACAGTGGCTGGGTGTCGACGGGGTATGGCTTTCCGTCCCAGTATCGAATGTCGTCCTGTTTGCGATAGTTGCACCTATGGTGTGGCAGGATATTCGGGGAAAAGCCAAGGCGACATCAAACCTCAAGCTGGCTGAATGTCACTAAAGCCAATATCTCTGAATTTACATATCATTCGAAAAATACTCGAAGACACAGAACAAAAAAGGGAGCCGCGAAAAAGGGCTCCCTTCTTGTTTCACTGCGACGTTAATTCACCCCACCTGGTGACAGTGTCACTCTGGGTGATGTCAGAAAAAAGCGCGAAGTGTAATGGAACCGAACGGAATGTCACGTATAGTGTCGCTAGCGTTTCGATATCGACTCTTAGGGTTGCCAAACTATGCCTGCTAAACCAATCAACCAGTATGATGCCTCGCCTGATAACGTGCATAAAACTTTCTTCGACTCGATCGTTGTCGGCAGTGGTCCCGGCGGCGCGACAATTGCGAGGGAACTGGCCACTCAAGGGCAACAGGTATTGATTCTTGAATGGGGCAACAACGCGCCATTGACCGGCTCTTTTATGCAAATGGCAGGAATAGCAGCGATCCCCGGCAAAAGTGCCTACATTACCCCAGATCTATCATTATTAATTCGCGGGATCACTGCGGGGGGCAGTTCGGCGATTAACTACGCAACCGCCATGGCTCCACCAGCAGAAATGTTCCTACGCTACGGTATCGACTTATCCGCTGAGATCGCAGAGGTGGAACATACTCTGCCTATCTCCCCCCTCCCCGACGCTCTTATCGGCCCGATGGCTCACCGAATCAAACAAGGAGCCCAACAGCTCGGACTCAACTGGCAGAAACTAGATAAGTTCATTGATATTGATAAATGCCGATCTGCCTGTCACCTGTGTTCGTACGGCTGCCCGCATGATGCCAAGTGGAATGCCCGCCTGTTTTTGGACGATGCCACCGAGCAAGGTGCCCAGTTGATCACCGGTGCTAAAGTTATCCGAGTGCTCACTGAAAACAACCGTGCTGTCGGCGTCCAGTTCAAACATAGAGGCCAAGTTCGGTCGGTACGGGGCAACAACATTGTTCTGGCAGCAGGCGGCATCGGTTCGGCGCAAATTTTACAGGCAACCGGTATTACAAATGCCGGACAAGCCTTCTTTATCGACCCGGTTATCGCTGTGATGGGAAAGGTGCAGAAAAGCTATCCCGATGGCGAAATCCCAATGGCAGCCGGGCTGCACTTACCCGATGACGGCATAATGCTGTCCGATCTCAGCCTTCCCAAGCCTTTCTTCCATTTGTTTACCGCGCAGGTAGGTAAGTTCAACCATATGCTCTCTGCCAACAACACCTTATCGCTCATGGTAAAAGTAAAAGATGAACTGAGTGGAAAAATAGGTTCAAGCTGGGTGAACAAGCGCCTTCAGTCAAGTGACAAAGAACGATTGGAATCAGGTGCCATCATTGCTGAAGGTATCTTACGCGAGGCAGGTGCCGAACAGACTTACCGCACCCACCATTTTGCGGCCCACCAGGGCGGTAGCGCGAGAATCGGTGACATTGTCGATAGCAACCTGCAAACAGATATCCAGGGCCTGTATGTCTGTGATGCCTCTGTGATCCCCGAATCATGGGGGCTCCCGCCAACTTATACCTTAATTTGTCTGGCGAAAAGGCTCGCCAAACATATAAATTAAGCTAAGCCGTCTAAGCTCAACCGTAGAAGCCACGTTGGTAGGCCGTCACCTACAATTCTTACCTATACTTTCCTCAATAACTCGACCGCAACTGTTGGCTCTAACTCGGCGTAGTGGTGGTCGGGAGTAAGCCACATATTAAGCAAAAAAGCCTATCGCAAAACCATATTTTTGGAGAAAGAATATGAAAACGAATAGTAGGCATGGCTGGCTACTGGTGGCGGCCATCTTTTCCTGTCCGACTTTACTTAGCCAGAGCGTTCATGCCGCAACCCAAGAAACTGACCCAGGCAGACTAGGCAAAGTAGACTTCCCAACCTCATGCAATGAAGAAAACCAACCAGTGCTGGATCAGGGCCTGGCCTTGCTCCACCACATGACTTACGTCAAAGCCCGATCAACCTTTGAAGCTGTCATTGAAAAAGATCCTGACTGTGCGATGGCCTACTGGGGAGTCGCGATGTCTATCGTCCACCCGCTGTGGTCAGATCCTCCTAACGAAGAAAACTTCGCCAAAGGCCTGGAGATGGTGGAAAAAGCCAAAGTCAAAGGGACAAAAACCCGGCGAGAGGTTGCCTATATCCAAGCCATTAATAGCTACTACGCCCAAGGGCGAAAAGAAAAAGAAACGGATAACCTGATAGCCTTCGAGCAAGGCTGGGCTAAGGTACATGACGCGTTTCCTTCTGATCCAGAAGCAACAGCCTTCTATGCGTTATCACTACTGGGTACCGCATCACCAGCCGATAAGAGCTACGTAAAACAGAAAAAAGCAGGAGAAACCGCAGCGACTATATTGGCCAAAAATCCGAAACACCCCGGTGCTCATCACTATATTATCCATGCCTATGACTACCCGGAACTGGCCGAGAAAGCCTTAGATGTGGCACGAAGCTACGGAGAAATAGCGCCGTCGATCCCCCATGCGCTCCATATGCCTACCCATATCTTTACCCGGTTGGGCCTATGGGACGAATCCATTACTATGAACATCCGCTCTGCAGCAGCGGCCAAACTGCACCCGGCAGGAGACAAGCTCTCTCTGCACTACCTTCATGCACTGGACTACGTGGCCTATTCCTACCTTCAGAAAGCACAAGACAAAAAAGCACTGGCCGTGGTTGAAGAAACACTGGCTATTAGCGACCCGATCCAGCCACACGCCGCCTCCGCCTATACATTGGCTGCGGTTCCAGCACGTTATGCCCTAGAACGGCAACAGTGGGAAGAAGCGGCCAAGCTCAAGCCAAGGCAACCTGCCAGCTACCCATGGGATAACTTCCCGGCCATGGAAGCAGTGACGCACTTTGCAATAGCACTCGGTGCCGCTCAAACCGGTGATGTACCGAAGGCTGAAAAAGCGATTGCCAGACTGGGAGAGTTAAAAACACAAACGGAAAAAAGTTCTGCCTACTGGGCTAAACAAGTCGAGATCCAACGTTTGTCTGCTTTGGCCTGGCTGCAATATTATCAGGGGCAGCAAAACCAAGCCCTACTGACGATGCAGAGTGCCGCCGACCTGGAGGCCACCACGGAAAAACACCCT
>NZ_JAKRFQ010000338.1 GCF_022347985.1 Photobacterium sp. OFAV2-7 | reverse complement strand
GCCGCACCAAACGGGAAGCCCATGACAACCGTATCATGCGCCTGACCTGGGCGCTGGCGATTATCTTTGTCGGTCTGACCGGCATTTGGTGGTGGCAGAGTTTGCAGATGGAGCAAGAGACAGAAGCACTGAACCTTGCCGAACAACAGGGGCAGCCGCTGGATGAATCCCTGGCCAGTGCAAACTCATCGACAATCAGCAATGCAGAGTTGTCTTCCGCCGATATTAGTGTCGCCGCAGAAGGGGCGGTTATCGAGACGATAGAGCCTGCTGACACGGTTGTCGTGAATGAATCCGTAGAGCCGATAACCAGTTTTGATGATAGTTTCAGCAACGAATCCGAGGCGATCGATGTTGAAGAAACCGACAGCGCAGATAGCCTGGCTTCACTTCAAACGCCCGAGACAACAGCAGAAGATGCTGAAGTGGCAGTTGTTGAGTCAGATTTGATCCTGACATTCAGTGCCGATTGCTGGGTCGATATCCGTGATGCCAACGGCAAGCGACTCGATACCGGTATCAAGAAGTCGGGTGATGTGCTGAATTTAGATGGTCCAGCGCCATTTAAACTGGTGCTAGGTGCGCCGGGTGCTGTTAAAATAAGCTACAAAGGTGAGCCGGTGGATCTAAGTAAGTACCCGGTTGGTAAAGTAGCCCGATTGAAGCTGCCGCAGTAAACAGAGTAAATGTAATGCATAACGAATCTCCAATTAAACGTCGTCAGTCAACCCGGATTTATGTCGGGGATGTCCCAATTGGTGATGGCGCCCCAATAGCTGTTCAGTCGATGACCAACACGCGTACGACTGATGTTGAAGCCACTGTTGCGCAGATCAAATCCCTGGAAAACGTTGGTGCGGACATCGTCCGTGTCTCGGTGCCGACCATGGATGCTGCCGAAGCATTCAAGCAGATTAAACAGCAGGTTAATATCCCGCTGGTGGCTGATATCCATTTTGACTACCGTATCGCCCTAAAAGTGGCGGAATATGGTGTCGACTGTCTTCGTATTAACCCGGGCAATATCGGTCGTGAAGACCGTATCCGTGCCGTGGTTGACTGTGCTCGCGATAAGAACATTCCGATCCGTATCGGGATCAATGGCGGTTCGCTGGAAAAAGACATCCAGCAGAAATACGGTGAGCCGACGCCGGATGCCCTGGTGGAATCGGCGATGCGCCATGTCGACATTCTTGATCGCATGAACTTTGATCAGTTCAAGGTCAGCGTCAAGGCTTCGGATGTTTTCCTAGCCGTTGAATCCTACCGTAAGCTGGCGGCACAAATTAAGCAGCCGCTGCACCTGGGGATCACCGAAGCCGGTGGCCTGCGTGCCGGGGCGGTGAAGTCTGCGGTAGGCCTGGGTATGCTGTTGTCCGAGGGCATCGGTGATACATTGCGTGTTTCACTGGCTGCCGATCCGGTTGAAGAGATCAAGGTGGGTTTTGATATCCTCAAGTCTTTGCGCATTCGCTCTCGCGGTATCAACTTTATTGCCTGTCCGACCTGCTCGCGTCAGGAGTTCGATGTGATCGGCACCGTGAACGAGCTGGAGCAGCGCCTGGAAGATATTACGATTCCAATGGATGTCTCTGTCATTGGCTGTGTGGTTAACGGACCGGGCGAAGCCGAGGTTTCGCACCTGGGTATTGCCGGCGGCAACCGCAAGAGCGCCTTCTATGATGACGGTGTTCGTCAGAAAGAGCGTTTTGATAACGACAACGTGATTGATCAGCTAGAGACCAAGATCCGTGCAAAAGCATCAATGCTAGATGTCAACAATCGCATTGATGTAGAAGAAAAATAGCGAAATATGCCCGAACCACGCCCTGAAAGCTCAGGGCGTGGTTCACTATTTCTGCAAGAACCTATATATTCGATTCAATTCCCCATCGGTTAACGAGAATAAACGTGGCGAAACAAATTCAAGCAATTCGAGGCATGAACGACTGCCTACCAACACAATCACCGCTTTGGCACAAAGTGGAAAATACCATTAAGCAAGTAGTTAGCGCATACGGCTATAATGAAATCCGGATGCCAATCGTTGAGTCTACGCATTTGTTCAAGCGTGCTATCGGTGAAGTAACGGATGTCGTCGAGAAGGAAATGTACACCTTTGACGATCGTAACGGCGACAGCCTGACCTTGCGTCCGGAAGGTACTGCTGGTTGCGTACGTGCCGGGATCCAGAATGGTCTGCTGTACAACCAGGAACAGCGCCTGTGGTATACGGGTCCGATGTTCCGCCACGAACGTCCGCAGAAAGGCCGCTACCGTCAGTTCCACCAGTTTGGTGTCGAAGTCTTCGGTCTTAACGGCCCGGATGTCGATGCCGAGCTGATCATGATGATGGCACGCTTCTGGCGCGAGCTGGGTATTTTTGAGCATGTGCGCCTGGAGCTGAACTCGATTGGTTCTCTGGAAGCGCGTGCAAGCTACCGTACTGCCTTGGTGGCGTTCCTTGAACAGCATATGGATGTGTTGGATGATGACTGCAAGCGCCGTTTGCACAGCAATCCACTTCGTATTCTTGATACCAAGAACCCTGCGGTGCAGGAAATTTTGGTTGATGCACCTAAACTGTCTGAGTACTTAGATGAAGAATCTAAGCAACATTTTGCCGGTTTATGTGAACTATTAGACGCTGCTGGTATCGAATATCAAGTAAATGAACGTCTTGTGCGTGGTTTGGATTATTATAACCGCACTGTTTTTGAGTGGATCACCGAAAGCCTGGGTGCCCAGGGCACCGTATGTGCTGGTGGTCGTTACGACGGTCTGGTTGAGCAACTAGGCGGCAAGGCTACCCCGGCGGTTGGCTTTGCGATGGGTCTGGAGCGTCTGGTCCTGATGATGGAGACGCTGGATCTGACAGACGTACGTCGCCCGGTAGATGTCTACATGGTGACAGCTGGCGAAGGAACGATGTTGGCTGGTATGAAGCTGGCAGAGAAGCTTCGCGAGGATGTACCGGGTCTGCGTGTAATGAACCACTTCGGTGGCGGCAATTTCAAGAAACAGTTTAAACGTGCCGACAATGTTGGCGCTGCTATTGCACTTGTTCTTGGTGAGAACGAGATTGCCGAGAACACGGTGGTTGTGAAAGACCTGCGTGGTGGCGAGCAAACGACCATGGCACAGGACGACGTAGCAGCGAAGCTTGCAGAATTGATTTAAGAGAGGACAGGAAGTGGACGTCAACATCACAGAAGAGCAACAGGTTGAACAGATTAAGGCTTGGTGGAAAGAGAACGGTAAAGCCGTTGTTCTTGGCGCTGTGATTGGTCTGGGTGGCCTGTACGGCTGGCGTTATTACCAGGGTGAAGTACAGGCAGCCAAAGAGCAGGCATCCGATGCTTATACTCAGGTGATCAACCGTCTGGAAAGCGGCAGCGCTGATGCTGTAGCGGATGTTCAGGCTTTCATCTCTGCCCATGAAAGCAGCCAGTATTCAGTGCTGGCAGCATTGCAGCTGGCCAAGGCTCAGGTAACACAAGGTGAGCTGGATGCTGCTGCCGAGCAGCTGAGCTGGGCAATTGGCAATACCCAGGACGCGGCAATCTTACCGATTGCGCAAACACGTCTGGCACGTATTTATGCCGAGCAGCAAAAGTTTGACCAGGCAATGGCTGAACTGGACAAGGTCACTGCCGAAAGCTGGCAGGCCAAGGTTGCTGAACTGCGCGGTGATATGCTGTTGCAAAAAGGCGATGCAGTCGCTGCCCGTGAAGCATATGTTCAGGCTCAGCAACTAGGTGCCTCGCCTGCGCTGAAGATCAAACTTGACGATCTGGCGCAGTAAGGTTGATACGTATGCAGAAGGTGTTGAAGCAAGCCGTATCCGTGGCACTGGCCGTTGGCATTCTAGCTGGCTGTGCCGGAGAAGAAGATACTATCCAGATGGCCCCGCTGCCGCAGGTTGACAGTGCTTTTTCTCCCCAGCAGAGCTGGTCTCAGACTGTGGGTGATGGCGTAGGGCACTACTTTTCCAAGTTGAGCCCGGCCGTGGGTTACGGCAAGATTTTTGTCGCTGACCGTAACGGCGTCGTCAAAGCGCTGGATCCGGAAACAGGCGAGACGCTCTGGGAACAGGATTTGGAAACTGAGGTGACTGCGAAGCTGGCCGGTGGAATTGCGCTATCGTACGGTAAGTTATTTATCGGTTCTGAGAATGCCGAGGTTATTGCCCTTGACGAGGAGACAGGCGAAGAAGCCTGGCGTACGACTGTCGAAGGCGAAGTGCTTGCCAAGCCTCTTGTAGACGAAGGCCTGGTTGTCGTGAATACCAGCCGCGGTATCCTGCAGGCGTTGGATGCCGATAGCGGTGAAGCCAAATGGCAGCTAAGCAGTGAAGTGCCGAATCTGACACTACGCGGTGACAGCTCGCCGGTTTCGATCTCTGGCGGTATTTTCTGGGGGCAGGCCAATGGTCGACTCGCTGGGGCATTGATGAACAATGGCCAGGTGCTGTGGCAACAGCCTGTCGGCTCGCCAAAAGGCGGTACTGAGATTGATCGCCTGGTCGATGTTGATGCGACACCGGTGATTGCCGGTGAGCGCCTGTATGCCGTTGGCTATAATGGCAGCTTGGTATCCATCGAACTGCGTACCGGCCAGGCAGCTTGGAAGCGAAATTACTCGTCGGCCACAGACTTTGTTATTGATGGCAGTCAGCTATATTTAGTAACAGATAAAGATCATGTGGTTGCGGTTGATATCCGTAGCGGCACCGAGTTGTGGCAGAACCAGTCTCTGGAGCACCGCTTGCTCAGTGCGCCGTCAGTCATTAATGGCTATGTTGTACTTGGGGACAGTGAAGGCTATCTGCACTGGCTCGATCCGGTTAGCGGTGACTTCGTGGCCCAGCAGGAAACGGATGGTAGCGGAATAGCAATTCCACCTCAGCCGTTGAATGATGGTTATCTGCTAGTAACACGGGACGGCCGTATTAACAAAATGCAAATGCCGTAAATTGTCGGTATAATGCTCCCGTATTAAATTTGTCGGCTCCTGCTGTGTTATACAGTCAGGAGCCGCTATCGTTATATCCATTCCCTATATTATTGTCGGATGAAGGACGCCCACGGAGGCTTCTGGAGGCAAGAATGAATGGAAAGTATGTCATTAAGACA
>NZ_JAKRFQ010000337.1 GCF_022347985.1 Photobacterium sp. OFAV2-7 | reverse complement strand
CTCCAAACTAGAATTTGAGCATCATGACAGTGATAGCCCGTTGGTTCAAAATGACTTAGGGTGGAAATTTAGTATAGGTGCCGCTTATACATTCTGACGAAATAGTAAGTAGAAATCTCAGAAGATTATGGGAAAGAAATTACCGTGACCTCCAGTGATTAGATAACTCTCTTGTTACCAGAGTCACGGTATATTAGAGCTCAAACTAATCCATAGTACTAATCATATGATTGATTAACTGGTCAATTTTTTCTGGGCCATATTGCTCGCAAAGCTCTTTTCTATACCCCTCATCACCTATCGCTCTCGCGATATCTTCATTAGCCGGATCTCCAATAATCGGAGTATGATGTACGTTCTCAGTTGTAAAGTGGGATTTGTCAGTCATCTCTTTATCTCCCTTATGTCTTGCATCGAAGTAAGGGCTCTTGGAGCGTTACTATGATTCACTGTCAGCCCCCTACCCGCGTTCGCCCCAGACCTCGATTAAACTCACGCCGTAAACACTCACAAGCGCTTTCTACAACAGCGACATTTCTATTGTAGCCAAACTTATTGGTATCTTGAGGCAAGAAACGCATGGGGCTACGGTAACCGTTACCCAAGACAAAAAAATCTCAAAGCATGAGTCAATTACACTCATAATCGATTGATATATGGATAAAAAAGCTCGATAGGAAGTATTACTAGAGTCTCAACATATTTCAGGTCAGGAAAATGCCGCTGAACATCCATAATATGTACGGTACAGCGACGATATCAGTTAATTGCTGTTAATCGTCAGCGAATTATCATTTTAAAGCTTGGCGGCTAATTCCTGAATGTGGCTGATCAGGGCAAGGTGTGGCTTGGAGGTTTCTCGCTTATGAAGGTAGATCCCCACCACGCCTCTCGGGTAAACCTGCTCAGTATCAAGTGTTTTTAGGCCAAAGCTACAGAGATAATCGGTGAGATGACTCGGATAAGGCATAATGGCGTTGCTTTCTAAGACCATATCAATGCTGGCAAGCAACGAGTCCAATTCATAGGTGGTGCGCTCATCAAGGCGCTGCTTTTTACGCTCGTTGAGTTTGGGTTCAGGGCTATCGAGCAAGTGAGCGTATTTCTCAGAGTCGTAGGTGACAGCAATCAATGGATAGTCATGCAACATAGCTTCAGTTGCTGTTTGGCTTAGCAACGGATGATGCGGGGAGACAAAAATGGCGTCGCTGGTTTTAAACAGCGGAATAAAAGTGACATTGCATTTTGATGATAGTCCCCCAATTTCATGGCCTATAAAAAGCTCGATCTGTTCATTGATGAGCGAGTCCATCAGGCTGAGGTGGTTACCAAATTCAACATGGATCGAGCTTGAAGGTAAGCAACGACGGTGTTCTCTCAATGCCTGTTTTACAAATAGGGTCCACCAAGCATCCCCCGTTCCCAGGCGAATTTTACCAGCTCGGCGCTGTTTACGCTCAGTGATTCTGGTCATCATCTGATGATGCTCGTGTTGCATGGCATCAGAATGTTTAAACAGGATATGGCCGTATTCTGTCAGAAGCATCCCTTCAGCACGGCGTTCAAATAGGGTTACCCCCAACTCTTTCTCGAGGCGCTTAATGTTGCTAGAGATAGTCGGTTGACTCAGTTTCGACACCTTAGCCGCGGCACTGATGCTTTTCAGCCGAGCAACGAGAAGAAATTGCTGTAGTGATTTATCCATACTATCTGTGCTTGTGTTCAGAAAATCATTATTTTGCATGTTTCAGTGATGGATTCACAGATCAGTAAATTTAATTTATTCCAAAGGAACAGTGATATTTGATAGGTGTCACTCTTTTCCTCATCATTATAGTTCTCATCTATAGGGCTTAGGTGGATATCTATTTTTCTCAGGCTTATGCGGTTAATAAACTGGCGCAAAATGATAACCAAGGAAAGAGATGATGAAACCATGTTTAATTGTGCTTTCGGTCGCCGCCGCTATGGGGCTAACTGGCTGTATTTCAGATTCGGGGTCGACATCAAAAACACAGGAAACAGTGAATGAGGCCACTGTTGCGGACGATAAGCCGATCATCAGTGCAAAGCTTTATTTACGCGGTTTAAATGGTGACTGGGGCACTGCGCCTCATGCCAAGTTAGTATCACTCGGTAGTAATGAATACGAAACTGTACTTCGTGTGGGACGTGGAACCAATCAATTTAAGATTGCCGATCCGAATTGGCAAATTGAGTACACCAACTACCAAGTTCCGGTAGAGCTTGACAAGAATCAGAGTTACTTCCCGAAACCTGAAACTAATGACGACTGCATGGACAGTGATTGTAACTCGCAGATCACTTTTGCGGAAACCGGTTACTACAAGTTTCGAGTCAGTTTCGTTGATGCACGAAGTGCAACGATGAGGGTAAGCAAAGCCACTCAACAAGAAGCGGAAAAATACTACCAAGATGCCATCATCGATCCTGATATGGTGCACCAAGGCCACCAAAAGAAAGTGGTAAAAACGTTTACCACTTATGACGGGAAAGAAGAGCATGTGACGTTCTCTGTAAAAGACCCAAATAGTGCGCAGCGTGTGTTCGGTATCTCGACCACATCTGAATTACGAGATGCACTGGATCAAGGCTTGTATGTGACAGAGCAAGCAACAGCACCTCGGGTTGTATCGGAGGATGTGGAGTTCGATGCCTTATTTGCTCTCACACTAAAAGAACTGGATCAACTTTCTGTTTCTGAGATCCGTGATGGTAACTACAATAACAACCAACCTATCAAGGCCGAAGTTTTTGAAACTGGTGCTAAGTGGCACTATGTCTGGACGCGAGACCTGGCCTATGCCGCAGATCTATCCTTAGCGCTAATTAATCCGGTTCGAGTGAAGAACGGCTTAATCTACAAGTTGTCTGAGTTTCGTGATGGCACACCTAAAGTGCTTGACGGCGAACAGATCATTCAAGATACCGGTACAGGTGGTAGCTGGCCTATCAGTACTGACCGAACCTCTTGGGCTCTGGGCGCTGAGCGTTTGTTATCAGCATTGTCTGGCGAAGAGTATAATGCTTTTGCAGAAAGAGCTTACAACGCGTTACACAACACACTCGAAGCCGATCGGGTTGCAGCTTTTGATAACAAAAGTGGCTTATACCAAGGAGAACAGTCTTTCCTTGACTGGCGTGAGCAGACTTATTCAACTTGGACTCCGAATGATGTCAATGCTATTGGTAACAGCAAAGCATTGTCGACCAATATCGTGCATTACCGCGCGTTACGTTTAGCTGCCAAGCTGGGCGAGCAGTTTGACTCAACCAACGGTGCCAAATACACCCTCTGGGCCGACCAGCTTAAACAAGCGATCAACACCAAGTTCTGGGATAGCTCGCGTAAGATGTACGTTAGTTATTTATTTGATAATCAAGGCGATGTTGCAGTTGATAAATACGATATGCTCGGTGAAGCCTTGGCAATCACCAGTGGTATCGCCAGTGATGAACAAGCTCGTCAGATCATGGCAAATTACCCTCACAGCCAATTTGGAGTGCCTGTTTATTTCCCACAGCAACCTGATATCGCTGTCTATCACAACCGTGCGATCTGGCCTTTTGTGACAGGATATAGTTTGCGTGCTGCGCAGGTAGCAAAAAATACTGCTGCAGCCAATAATGCTGTGCAATCACTAATCCGTGGGACTGCTATTAATCTCTCGAATATGGAAAACCTGGAATGGTTATCCGGACAGTCATTTATCATCCACAGCGATTTTGGTAAAGACAGCAAGCTTGACGGGCCTGTAATTAACTCTCAGCGTCAGCTGTGGTCGGTAGGCAGTTACATCAACATGGTCGTAGAAAATGTGTTTGGTGTGGATACCTCAGACAGTAGCTTACAAGTTAAGCCGTTTATCACTGGCTGGATGCGAAACGAGCTGTTTAAAAACTCCAATCAGATCAAACTGGAAAATTTTCAATATAAAGGCCAAGTATACACAATCGTGATCAATCTACCCGAGGTTGATCAAGATATGACTGGTTACTTTGAAGTGGCTTCAGTTATCAATACAGATAATGTAATTACCGCAACCTTAGGTCAGCGTGTCGCGGGTGACAACAGCCTCACCGTTATCCAGGGTGTACAACCTTACGATACAGACAGCAGCAAAGTGTTCTCTCCGGATGAGCCGAACGTGAAAATCACCAAGGAAGGAGATACGGTCACTGTGGAGGTCGATGCAAACGGCATGAATTATAACCTGTATCGCAACAATAGCATGATTCAGAACTTGATTTCTCAGGCGGTGACGACCGATAGTCCACAAGGGTACGCGTGCTACTTAGCTGAGACAGTCAACGAACAAGGGTATCGTTCGAATCCGAGCCAGCCTGCCTGTATTGGTGAAGAAATCAAGATTGCACTGGCGGGTGACAAAACCGAGATCAAAACTGGTGTGAGCGTGGTAAGTGTTACTGAGCAAAGTTCGACAATGACTAGTGAAACCAGCTTTAACGTCGCACAAGCTGGCGAGTACCTGTTTAGTGCCTTGTACAGCAATAACCAAGGTCAGTTAAATACGGGGATAACAAATGGTGTGAAACGTCTCTCTGTCCTTGACGGATCTGACCAGATAATCGGGACAGGCATAATCCAAATGGGACATGTCGGTGAAGATAAGGGGTTACGTTATTCAACACCAATTAGCGTTGATTTAACTCCTGGAAGTAATTACCGCATTGAAATTAAAGATTATTTCAATATGAGCTACCTAGAGTCAAACAGCACCTATATCTACTCGGGTGGAATTGATGGCCCTGTGAACGCTGCAGATATTGCCCATATAAGAGTAACTCGAAAAGCAGATTAATCCTCTGTACAAAAGGTCGTGTATGATCTTTGAGGCACGGCCTTTTTGAGGCAATTGACCAACACCATTAATCAACGTGAGTACTAACGATAAACCTATTTTTTCCGGCTATGCCTTGGTCTCAAGGGGCTTTTGCAGTTTCACAAGATAGCTGTTATCACCTCGTGAACCGGGGATCATGACTAACCCTTTATCAGCAGGAGTTGCCCCTTTTCTATGCAACCAGCCCTGCTTTGGATCACCAACATACGGTTCCAAAAGGTCATGGTTTATATCCAGAACCCGCTGCCC